>JBGTBK010000362.1:0-1651 GCA_041749355.1 Sandaracinobacter sp.
AGGCGCTGAACGAAGCCGTCCGCCACCAAGGCCGCCCCTTCCTCGGCATCTGCGTCGGCATGCAGCTGATGGCAGCCGAGGGCCATGAGTTCGGCGTCCACAAGGGGCTGGGCTGGATCCCGGGCGCCGTGCGCCGCATGGCCCCGACAGGCGCCGACGGCCAGCCGCTGAAAATCCCGCAGATCGGCTGGAACGAGGTGAGCCCCGCACACCCCGGCCTGATCGAGCCCGGCTACGCCTATTTCGTGCACAGCTATGCCCTGGCCGCCGCCAACGACAGCGATGTCGCTGGCACCGCAAGCTATGGACAGCCAATCGCCGCCGCCGTCCAGCGCGACAGCATGCTGGGCGTGCAGTTCCACCCCGAGAAGAGCCAGGGCTACGGCCTCGCGCTGCTGCGCCGCTGGCTGAACTGGCGCCCCTGATGCCCTTCACCATCTACCCCGCAATCGACCTCAAGGGCGGCGAAGTCGTTCGCCTCGCAGAAGGCGACATGGACCGCGCCACCGTTTACGCCGCCGATCCGGCAGCCCAGGCCGCCAGCTTTGCCGCCACCGGCGCCAAATGGCTGCACGTCGTCGATCTGGATGGCGCCTTCGCCGGTGAGGCCCGCAACGCCTCCGCTGTCGAAGCGATCCTGTCGGCAACGCCCGCCAAGGTGCAGGTCGGCGGCGGAATCCGCACGCTTTCTGCAATCGAGCGCTGGTTCCGCCTGGGTGTCGAGCGCGTGATCATCGGCACAGCCGCCCTCAACGATCCCGGCCTCGTCCGCGCAGCCGCCGGCGACCATCCCGGCCGCATCGTCGTCGCAGTCGACGCCCGCGACGGACTAGTCGCCACTCGCGGCTGGGCCGATGTGTCGGACGTGCCCGTCGCAGACCTCGGCCGCCGCTTCGAGGATGCCGGCGTCGCAGCCCTGCTCTTCACCGATGTCGGCCGCGACGGCCTGCTGACGGGCGTCAACATCGAGGCGACTGCGGAACTGGCAAAGGCCGTGAAACTGCCCGTCATCGCGTCAGGTGGGCTTGCCGAACTGTCCGAAATCCGCGCGCTTCGGCTGAAGAAGGGCATTTCCGGCGTGATTGCAGGCCGCTCGCTGTATGATGGCCGCATCGAACTGAAAGCCGCGCTGGACGCCGCCGCATGACGATTTTCTCTGCCCCTGCGGGCGCCGCCCATCCGGGCGGCTTGCTGCCTCCGCTTCGCTCCGGGCGCGCGGTCGCGCTAGCAGCCGCTGCGCGGCCGGGGAATCCCACATGACTTTGGCAGTCCGTGTCATCCCCTGCCTCGATGTCGCCAACGGCCGCGTGGTGAAGGGCGTGAACTTCGTGGGCCTGCGCGATGCCGGCGATCCGGTGGAGGCCGCAGCCCGCTACGATTCCGAAGGCGCCGACGAGCTCGTCTTCCTCGACATCACCGCCTCCCACGAGGATCGCGCGATCCTGCTCGACATTGTCGCCGAGACCGCGACTCACTGCTTCATGCCGGTCACCGTCGGCGGCGGGGTGCGCACACACGCCGATGTCCAGGCCCTGTTGCGCGAACCGATAACCATATAGGATTGAAACAAGAGCATATCGCCCAGAAAAAATCCAATAATACCAGATAATCCCAACCAAAACCATTGATAGGCAGTTGCATCCGAAGGGAA
>JBGTBK010000363.1:0-9361 GCA_041749355.1 Sandaracinobacter sp.
CGGTGCCGCGCCCGGCGCCTTCCTTCTGGTGGCCTTTGCCATGGGGGCCGAGAACATGGCCTTCCAGCGCAACGGCGAGGTCAGCTTCGGGCTGACCTACATGACCGGCACGCTGGTGCGCATCGGGCAGCGGCTTGCCGATGCGCTTGTCGGTGGCCCCCGCTGGGACTGGCTGCCCTGGGCGCTTCTGTGGGCGGGGCTTGTGGGCGGCGGGATCTTCGGGGCGCTGGCCTGGCTCAAGTTCGGGCCCGCAGCGCTCTGGATCGCAGCCGGGCTTGCGCTTGCGCTTGCGCTGGCAAGCCTTCGCGCCCCCTCAAGTCTCAGGAGTTGACCTCACCGCCAGAGCGCCGAGACTGTCGCCCATGGCCAATCCCTCGTCTGTTCCTCCCAGAGTCCTCATCATCGGTGCCGGCTGTTCCGGCTTCACCACTGCCAAGCGGCTGAAGGACGAAGGCATTCCGTTCGACTGGTTCGAGATGTCGGACCGGATCGGCGGCAACTGGGCCTATGGCAATCCCAATGGCCGGTCGGCAGCCTATGCCTCGCTGCACATCGACACTTCCAAATGGCGGCTCCAGTTCGAGGATTTTCCCTGCCCCGCCGACTGGCCCGATTTCCCGCACCACAGCCTGATTGACGGCTATTTCAACGCCTATGTCGACCATTTCGGCCTGCGCGATACTGTCCGCTTCGGCCATGAAGTGGTGTCGGTGCGGCAAGAGGCCGGGAACTGGTTCGCCGATGTGAAGGCGGGCGGTGCCACCAGCCGCCACGGCCCGTACAGCCATGTGGCGGTCTGCAACGGCCATCACTGGGACCCGAACATCCCCGCCATTCCGGGCCATTTCAACGGGCTGGAGTTTCACGCCCGCGACTATCGCACGCCGTTCGAGCCGGTGGACATGCGCGGCAAGACGATCGTGGTGGTGGGGTTGGGCAACACCGCCGTCGATATCGCTTCCGAGCTTGGCCAGCGCTCGCTCGGCACCCGGCTGATCGTGTCGGCGCGGCGCGGTGTATGGGTGCTGCCCAAATATCTGAACGGCAAGCCGATGGACAAGACGCCGCTGCCACCCTGGGTGCCGGTGTGGCTGAAGCGGCGCCTGGGCGCGATGGCCGTGCGCAAGGCAGTGGGCAACATGGAGGATTATGGCTTGCCCAGGCCCGATCACCAGCCGCTGGAAGCGCATCCGACGGTCAGCTCGGAGTTCCTTTTGCGCTGCGGCAACGGCGACATCGAGGTGAAGCCGATCGTGACCGAAAAGGCCGGCGACGAGCTGGTCTTTGCTGACGGCAGCCGGGCGAAGGTGGATGTGCTGATCCACGCGACGGGCTACCGGCTGAGCTTTCCCTTCCTTGCGCCCGAGGACGTGGCGTTGAAGGAGAACCACCTGCCGCTGTTCAAGCGCATGGTGCAGCCCGATCCGCGCCTTCACGGACTATGGTTCATGGGCCTGGCCCAGCCCTTGCCAACCCTGGTGAACTTTGCCGAACAGCAGTCCAAGCTGTTTGCGGCGTACCTTGACGGCCGCTATGCGCTGCCGCCAGCCGAAGAGATGGCTGCAACGATCCGGTCTGACGAGGCGGTGCACAAGGGGCATTATTATGCCTCGCAGCGGCACACGATCCAGGTGGATTTCGACATCTATTGCCACGACCTTGCGGCCGAGATCGAACGCGGTGCGCGCCGCGCAGGGCTGAAGCGCGCCGCCTGAGGGAGAGGACAATGGCCGGACGGGTGGAGGGCAAGGTCGCGCTGGTAACAGGCGCCGCCATGGGCTGGGGGCGGAAACCGCGATCCGGCTGGCGCGCGAGGGTGCCGCCGTGATGCTGACCGACGTGGCAGACGAACCGGCCGATGCCGTTCTGCGGGCGATCCGGGCCGAGGGCGGCAAGGCCTCCTATCACCATCACGACGTGACAGACCCCGAGCAGTGGGAGGCCGCCGTCGCAGCCACGCGCGAGGCGTTCGGTGCGCTCCACATCCTCGTCAACAACGCCGGTGTCGCCGGCGGCCCTTTCCCGCTGATGACGCACAGCCTCGAGGACTGGCGCCGGATCCTGTCGGTCAACCTCGACGGCGTGTTCCTCGGGCTGCGCCACGCTGGCCCGCTCATCGCCGACTCGGGCGGTGGCTCGGTGATCAACCTCTCGTCCATCCTGGGCAAGGTCGGCCTGCCGGAGGCTGCCGCCTACTGCGCATCGAAGGGCGGGGTGCTGATGCTCACCAAGGCCGCAGCGCTGGAATGGGCGCCGCTCGGAATCCGGGTCAACAGTGTCCACCCCGGCTTCATCGACACGCCGATGGTCGCCAATTCGGTGATGCTGCAGGCCGACGGCAATGCGAAGACGGCGCTGCTGGTGGCAGCCCATGCGCTTGGCCGCTTTGGCGTCCCGCGCGAGATCGCCGACGCCATCCTGTTCCTCGCATCCGACGAGTCAAGCTTCATGACTGGGGCCGAGCTGGTGGTTGACGGTGGCTATACCGCCCACTGAAGGGACAAGAACCCCGGGACCGCCGAAGCGGCCCCGAGGCCTCTTCCAACCCTAGGAAGAGATTGTGACCCGAAATACTCCAGCAAGAACGGTGCCAAAAACTTCATGGCCGGCAAGAAGCTGACTTTGCGAACAGAAGTTTACAATTGGAAAGGATTTGCTCCCGCAAATTGTAAAGGCATCCGACTCATTTGGCAGTTTCGCGTCAGCGCGAGTCCATCCGACGCCCCACGCCGACCGCCAGATAGAGCAGGGGGATCGCAAGGCCCCATATGATGGCCTTGGCGGCCAGCTGCCCCCCGATCACGGGCAGTAGCGGAAACACGCCCAGGAAGGCGATGGTCACGAAGATCAGCGTGTCGACGGTCTGTGCCACGAAAGCGGCGACCGTGGCGCGAAGCCACAGCAGATGCCCGCCCGGCTGCCCCCGCATCCAGGTGAAGATCGTGACATCCAGCGTCTGGGAGATGCCGTAGGCAACGATCCCGGCCAGGATCAGCCGCATGGAGGAGCCGAACACCTGCTCGGCCACCGCCTGTCCGGTCCAGTTCTCGGCCGGCGGAAGGGCAAGCACCAGCTGCATCAGCCCGATCGACACCAGAAGCGGAACGAAGCCCATCAGCACCATCCGTTGCGCAACCGGCCGGCCGTGCAGTTCGGCCGTCGCGTTGGTCACCACGATTGCCAGCAGGAAGCCGAACACGCCGCCCGGAACCGCAAGCGGGGCCATGCCAAAGACCGGCCCCAGCTTGATCAGCTTGAAGCCAAGCACGCCGGCGACCACCAGCAGCCCGCCATAGAGGACCGCGAACTGCTGCAGGGATTTCGGCGGATTGCCAGAGTCTGCCTGTGCGTTCGTGCCGGTCATGCGTCCACCTGCTTCATTCGGTCCCCCAGCCAGAAAAAGCGCGCCGTCAGCGCCACGCCCGAGATCAGGCTTGCTATGATCACGGCCCAGATGATTCCGTCCAGCCCGCCGCCCCGTGCGACTGCAAGCCACCATCCAAGCGGAAGCATGATGACCAGGTAGGACAGCGTGTGCATCCCAGTTGGCCACCAGATGTCGCCGCGGGCCCTCAGCGCATTGGCGGCAACCACCTGTGCGCCGTCGGCCATGAAGAACAGGCAGGACAGGAGCAGGGCTGCCGACGTCAGGGCAAGCAGGGCAGGATCGCTGGAATAGGCGCTGGCAACAAGCTCTGCATCCAGGAACACGATGATGGAGAGTGCCAGAAGCGCTGCCATTGCCAGTGTCATGCCCATGCGGAAGGCTCGCTTGACCGCCTGCACGCTGCCGGCCCCGACCGCGCGCGAGACCAGCACTGCGGTGGCCGCTGCAATCCCCATCGGCACCATGAACACGGCCGCCGCAACGTTCAGCACAATCGCCCAGGAGGCAACCACCAGCACGCCCAGCTGGGCGGCCACGAAGTTCATGCCGGAAAAGGCCCCTGCCTCGATCGCATAGGACAGGCCCGAGGCATAGCCGATGCGGCGCTGCTCGCTGGCCTCGTTGGGGTCTGGACCGGCCTTGCGGAACACGCCGACGGAATGGGCCTGCGGCCAGTGCCAGATCCAGGCAGCCAGCATCAGCAGCAGCGAGATTCGCGCAACCAGCGTGACCCAGCCGGCCGCAACAGCGCCCGACACGGGAAAGGGCGAGGTGCCCGGGATGATCCACAGTGCCAGCAGCAGGTTTACCAGATTGGCGACCCACATCGCAACCATCGGCACCTGCGGCTTGCCTTGCGCTTCCAGCCAGAACCAAAGGGAGTCTGCGACCAGATAGGGTGTGAGGCTGAGCGAGAAGATGATGAGCGCCGCCGTTGCGCCTGCCGCAAGCGTCGGCTCGAGCCCGATGTTGCCCAGCACGACCGGGCCGAGGAGGACAAGCCCCAGCGTGGAGGCAAGGCCCAACTTCACCGCATAGGAAACCCCGCGCCGCAGGACTGCACCCGTGCGTTCGGGCCGGCCGGCGCCGATGTGCCGCGCCGTCAGCACCTGCACGCCCAGCAGAAGGCCGATCCCGGCGACAAGCACAGTCACGGTCGGGGCCCAGCCGAGCGCATGATAGCCAAGTTCGACCGCGGAATACTGGCCGACCACGATCGCGTCGGTCAGCCCCATCGCCATCACACCAAGACGCGAAAGCACGTTCGGCCCTGCCAGACGCAGCAGTTCCGCATAGCTGCCATCGGGGGCACCCTGGTTCGAGGCGGCGATTGCGTCCACCGCGCCGGGCATAGCGATGTTGCCCCGTTGCGGAAAGCCGGGGCGGGCCCTAGCAGGCTGGACGAAACACAGGCACACAGAATCGAAGGGATCCCATGTCGCGCGCGAACGTCTCCGCCGAGCAACTGAAGCTGTTCATCGAGCGTGTGGAAACGCTGGAAGAGGAAAAGCGCGGGATCGCCGACGACATCAAGGGCGTGTTCCAGGAAGCCAAGGCCAATGGCTATGATGTGAAGACCATGCGCACCATCATCCGGCTGCGGCGGATGGACAGCAACGCCCGGGCCGAACAGGAAGCGCTGCTGGAAACTTACATGTCGGCGCTTGGGCTGGAGGCCTGACCACACACACAGGCTGGCGCGAAACGCGTGGCAGAGGCTAGAGTGCCGGAAACTGCTGTCGATGAAACTGGGGAGTGGGCATGAAGACCGAGTTCCATCTGAACGGACAGCCGCACGTGGCCGACGCTGCCCCCGAGACGCTGCTTGCCGATTACCTGCGCGACGGGCTTGGCCTGACCGGCACCCATATCGGCTGCGACACCAGCCAGTGCGGCGCCTGCAATGTGCTGGTCGATGGCGAGAGCGCCAAGGCCTGCACCCTTCTAGTCGCAACGCTCGACGGCACGCAGGTGACCACCATCGAGGGGCTGGGAACAGAGGTGCATCTGCACCCGATGCAGGCGGCCTTCCGCAAGGCCCATGCCCTGCAATGCGGCTTCTGCACGCCGGGCATGGTGATTGCCGGGATCGCGATTGCCCAGCGGCACGGGGCCGAGCCGGCCGAGGCTATCATCCGGCACGAGCTGGAGGGCAATCTGTGCCGCTGCACCGGCTATCAGAACATTGTCGAGGCAATCCGGATCGGCGCGCGCGACATGCACGCCGAAGCCGGCAGCACGGAGTAACGCCATGCAGCCCTTCACACTCGTGCAGCCCCGCAGCTTGGCGGAAGCCGGCAGCGCCTTCGAGGGCGACGCGGCCTTCCTGGCAGGCGGCCACACGCTGATCCCGGCGATGAAGTCGCGGCTTCGCAGCGTGGAAACACTGGTCGATCTCTCGCGGATCCCGGGCCTTGCCGAAATCCATGTCGACGGCGACCGGCTGGTTGTGGGCGCGATGGCGCGGCACGTACGGGTCGCGGCATCGAGCGTGGTGCAGCAGGCCATTCCCGGCCTTGCAGCGCTTGCCGGCGGAATCGGGGACCCGCAGGTCCGCAACCGGGGAACATTGGGGGGCTCGGTCGCCAACAACGACCCTGCAGCCGACTATCCCGCAGCCCTTCTGGCGCTGGATGCCGTGGTCGAGACCAGCCATGGAACCCACGCCGCTGACGACTATTTCCAGGGCATGTTCGCGACCAGCCTTGCCGACGGCGAACTGGTGACCGCAGTGCGCTTCCGCATCCCCCAGGCCAGCGCCTATGCCAAGCACCCCCATCCGGCCAGCCGCTATGCTCTGGCCGGCGTCTATGTCGCGCGCTTTGCCGAAGGGCATCGCGTGGCGGTCACGGGGGCAACCACGGGTGTCGTTCGCTGGCCCGAAGCCGAGGCTGCGCTGGATGCAGGGTCCTCGCTGGAGGGGCTCACCCTGCAGTCCGACGACCTTGCATCCGACATCCACGCGGGCGCCGAGTTTCGCGGCCATCTGGCCGGCGTGATGCTGCGGGCTGCCGCCGGGCGGCTTGCATGATCCTCGCCACCACCGAAGGCATTGCCGGCCGCGAGGCCGTCGAATGCCTTGGCATCGTCGTGGCGGAAGCAACGGTCAGCCCGACTCCTTCGCAGATGTTCACCCTGTCGTCCGAGAAGATCCATCAGATCCGCCGGGACCTGATCTTCGATTCGCGCGAACAGGCCCTCGACCAGCTGGCAAGCATTGCACTCGCCAGGGGTGCCGACGCTGTCGTTGCGATCCGGATTGATTATGAACTGATCGACCCGACCCAGTTCCTGTTTCTTGCAACCGCCTCGGGCACGGCCGTGCGGCTTGCCCCCCAGGAGACCAAGGCATGATCCTGTCCACCACGCCAACGCTCGAAGGCCATCCGGTCAAGCGCTACCTCGGACTTGTCGCCGGTGAGACCATCGTCGGTGCAAACGCAGTCCGCGACTTCTTCGCCTCCATCACCGACGTGATCGGCGGCCGGGCCGGCGCCTATGAGGAGGTGCTGGGCCGGGCGCGGCGTGAGGCGCTCGCCGAACTTGAAGACCGGGCAGCCGACCTCGGTGCCAATGCGGTGGTGGGGATCGACCTCAGTTACGAGGCGGTCGGCCAGACGGGATCGATGTTGATGGTGACGGCGACTGGAACCGCAGTCGAGATCTAGGCGGGCGCCGCGATCCGGCAGCTGGGCGCAGCGCCGGAAACCTGCTCCTGCCTTGGTCCGGCCCTGCCTCTTGTCAGCGCAGTTCCACCGTCTTGCCGTCGATGATCATGCGCTCGATCCGCATTTCCTTGGAACCATCGGCGCGGGGGTAGCCGATCAGAGTCACGGTCTGCCCCTTGCTGACCATCGCTTCCGTCAGGCCGCGCGCCTCCATTCGGGATGCAGGCGCCAGGATCACGTCCCACTCGTCCTTCTGCCATTTCACCTTGGCGGTGCCATGGGGATTGCCCCAGGTCACGCCCTTCAGCGGGGCTTTCACTGTCATCACCTGGGTTGCATCATAGCTGGACCAGCTGTTGTGCGCATTGACCGCAAACATCGGCAGCATGGCCAGAACTGCTGCCGAAAGAGCCCGCTTCAGTTGCGCACGCATGCCATTGTCTCCGCTCATGCCCTGCACATGGTGTGCCCGGCCCTGCCGATCAACCTCTCCCCCCCGGTCAAACCTCGATCTGGTCTGTGCGCCCAATCTTCACGGGTTTGCGCACATGATCTTTTCAATTCCGCCGCACCCGCTTAAACGCCGGGCATGGCAGGCCATTCCAAATTCAAGAACATCATGCATCGCAAGGGCGCGCAAGATGCGAAACGCTCCAAGATGTTTTCCAAGCTCGCTCGTGAGATTACCACGGCCGCGAAGATCGGCAACGCCGATCCCGACTTCAACCCGCGCCTGAGGGCCGTGATCGCGACCGCCAAGGCGGCGTCCATGCCCAAGGACAATATCGAGCGCGCCCTGAAGAAGGCGGAGGGCGGAGACGCCGAATCCTACGAGGAGATCCGCTACGAGGGCTTCGGCCCAGGCGGCGTTGCCGTGATCGTGGAAGCGCTGACCGACAACCGCAACCGCACCGCGACCGACGTGCGCACGGCCTTTTCCAAGAATGGTGGCAATGTCGGCTCCTCGGGGTCGGTGGCGCATGGCTTCGATCGGCTGGGCCTGATCAGCTATCCGGCCAAGGCCGGCGACGCCGAAAAGGTGTTCGAGGCAGCCCTCGAGGCCGGTGCCGACGATGTCGAGTCGTCCGAGGACGGCCACGAGATCTGGACTGCAGCCGATGCCCTGCACGAAGTGGCAAAGGCGCTGGAAGCGGTGCTTGGCGAACCGGAAGGCGCAAAGCTTGCCTGGCGGCCCAAGGAGCAGGTGGACGTGTCGGTCGAGGTCGCTGCCCAGCTGTTGAAGATGATCGACGCGCTGGAAGATCTGGACGACGTGCAGACCGTGCACGGCAATTACAGCTTCTCGGACGAGGTGATGGCCGCGCTGTGAGGCAGTGCCGGCCATGATCCGGATCCTTGGCCTCGACCCAAGCCTGTCGCGGACCGGCTGGGGGCTGGTGGAGGCCGAGGGCAACCGGCTGCTGCATGTGGCGCACGGCGCGATCGCGACGAAGGCGACGGACCCTCTGGCTGTGCGGTTGAAGACATTGCACGATCGGCTGTGCGCGCTTGTCGCCGAGCATCGCCCGGATGAAGCAGCAGTCGAAGAGGTGTTCGTGAACATGAACCCGCAATCCACCCTGAAGCTGGGCCAGGCGCGTGGCGTGGTGCTGCTGACGGTGGGGCATCTGCCGGTTGCCGAACATGCAACGCGGCTGGTGAAGAAGGCCGTCGTGGGCACGGGGGCCGCCGACAAGGCACAGGTGCTTGCCATGGTGCAGCGGCTGCTGCCCGGCTGCGGCGTGACCGGGGCGGACGAGGCCGACGCGCTGGCAGTCGCCATCGCGCACGCCCATCTGCGCGGAGCCTCTGCACGCACCGCTGCTGCAAGAAGCGCCGCATGATCGCAAGCCTGAAGGGAACCGTCCAGGCGACCGGCGTCGACCATGCCGTGGTCGAGGTGGGCGGGGTCGGCTATCTGGTTCAGGCCTCGGGCCGAACACTGTCGCCGCTGGAGGTGGGCGCGGCCTGTTTCCTGCTGGTCGAAACTCAGGTGCGCGAGGACGCGATCACCCTGTTCGGCTTCGGCACGGCTTCCGAGCGGGACTGGTTCCGCCTTCTGACCAGCGTGCAGGGGGTGGGTGGCAAGGTTGCGCTCGCAATCCTGGGCACGCTGACGCCGGACGAGCTGTCGCGCGCAGTCACGCTGGAGGACAAGGCGATGATCGCGCGGGCGCAGGGCGTTGGCCCTCGGCTTGCCGCGCGGATTGCAACCGAGCTGAAGGGGAAGGCGATGCCGGGGCTGGGAGCGGCGCTTGCGCCTGTCGGGGCTTCAATCCCGGCGCCGGCAACGCCTGCGGCTGAC
>JBGTBK010000364.1:0-2661 GCA_041749355.1 Sandaracinobacter sp.
GGGCGGCAGTCCGGCGCTGCGCCTCGGGCAGGGCTGGGCCCGACACGCGTTCCTTGTGCGCGGTGATGACCAGCCAGCCGTCCTCGATTGCGGCGTTGCGGGGGTTGTCGGTGTAGCATTGCCGCTCGTCGTTGCCGCCGCCCCAGCAGTCCTGGTCGAAGCCCCAGCGGCTGCGGTCGATTGCGGTGCCGTCGAACTCGTCTGCCCAGACGAGTTTCCAGTCACTGGCAGTGGCGGGTGCGGCAAGCGCAAGGGCTGCCAGCCAGATCGGAGTGGTGCGTTTCATGCGGCGCGGGCGTCGGCGATGCCGCAATATTGCCGGACATAGTCCTGGTGGGTGGGCAGGCCGGCAACCGTGTTGGTGACGGACTCGCGCAGCATCGACAGGAAGCGGTCCAGTTCGTCGGGGCGGAGCTTGGCGGCGATCGGGTGATGGCTTTGCGGCGTGATGCCCTGCCCCATCATCACCTGCACCCAGCTGTTCTCCACGAACAGCTCCTCGTTGCGGCGGAACACCCGGCCGGTCTCGCGGAACAGCTCGATCTTGTGGGCGAGCGCGGGCGGGATTTCCATGCTGGCACAGTGGCGCCAGAAGGCGGAATCGCGCCGGTCGGTGACCTTGTAGTGCAGGATCAGGAAGTCGCGGATCTGCTCCATGTCGGTCAGCTGCTGGTCGTTGAACTCGGCAATGTCGCGTTCGCTGACGGGGCCGGCCGGCAGCATCCGCGCAAGCCGCAGCACGGCGCGCTGGATCAGGTGGATCGAGGTCGATTCCAGCGGCTCCATGAAGCCGCCCGACAGGCCGACCGCCACGCAGTTGCGGTGCCACTGCCGGCGGCGGACGCCTGTGGTGTAGCGGATATGGTTGGGCTTGGTGAGAACCTCGCCTTCCACCGAGCCCAGCAGCCGCTCGAGCGCGGCTTCGTGGGACAGGTGGCGGCTGCAATAGACGATGCCGTTGCCCTGTCGGTGCTGCAGCGGGATGCGCCACTGCCAGCCGGCGTCGTGCGCGATGGCGCGGGTGTAGGGCACCGGTGCGCGGACGCTTGCGGTCTGCACCGCGATCGCGGAATCGCAGGGCAGCCAGTGGGTCCAGTCGTCGAAGCCGGCGTGCAGCGCGCCCTCGATCAGCAGGGCGCGGAAACCCGTGCAGTCGAGGAACAGGTCGCCTTCGATGCGGCGGTCGCCGTCGAGCCTGAGGGCGGCGATGTTGCCGCTTGTGCTGTCGAGTTCCACCTCGGCGATCCGCCCCTCGATCCGGACGGCGCCCTGCGCTTCGGCGCGCTTGCGAAGGAAGGCGGCGTAGAGGCCGGAATCCAGCTGATAGGCATAGTTCATCCGCTCGTCGGGGAGGTGGGCGAACTTGCCGGCGAGCGCTGCCTTCAGCTCGAGGCAGTAATCGTCGAAGCTGTGGCTGTGCCCGCGGGTGAGGCCGTGCAGCCAGAAATGCTGGAAGCCGGCCGCCCAATGGTCCTTGCCGGTGGTTCCGAAGGAGTGGAAATAGCTTTCGCCTACGTCCTTCCAGTTCTCGAAGTTGATGCCCAGCTTGAAGGTCGCCTGGGTGGCCCGCATGAATTCGGCTTCGTTGATGCCCAGCAGGCGGTTGAACAGCAGCATCGGCGGGATGGTGCTTTCGCCGACCCCGATGGTGCCGATGGCGTCGGATTCGACAAGCGTCAGATCGATCGCGTCGCCCATGGTCGCGGCAAGGGCGGCGGCCGACATCCAGCCGGCGGTTCCCCCGCCGGCGATGACGATTCGGAGCTTCGAAGGGCTGTTCATCGGGAAAGGCTCCTCAACAGATGGGCGCGGATCTGGCCGGCGGTTTCCGCTGTCAGCGGCGCAAGGATACCCCGCCCGTCTGCGGGCAGGTGGTCGGTCACATGGCTTCCGTTCTCGAACACATAATGGTCGAACAGCTCCCGCCAGCGGGCCTTGTCGGCGTCGGGCAGGTCCCTGAGCGCAAGGATGGCGTGGAACAGCGCATGCTCGGGCTTGCCAAGGAAGGCCGGCACGTCGCGCCACCAGTAGTTCACCAGGATGTTGAAGGGCGCTAGCCCCTCGACATGGTGCCACCAGAGCGAGGGGATGAACAGTGCGTCACCCGGCTCCAGCTCGACCACTTGCGCCGCCGCAAGCGCGTCGCGGAAGCGCGGGTGGGCGGTGAAATCCGGATTGCGCAGATCGACCATGCTGACGGGCCGGCCGGCGGGCGTGTTTTCAAGCGGGCCGAGATAGAGGTTGGCGAACTGCTCGGGCGGGAACAGGGTGAAGCGCCGCCGCCCGACTGCGCAGACAGCCACATTGTCGGGCACATCGTTGTGGGCGGCGATCCGGGTTCGGGTGCCGATCCAGATGGATTCGATGGGGCGGCGGGCGCCCATCGGCAGGCTGTTGGCTTCGGCAAGACCCGTGAAATAGTCCCGCATGTCGACCGAGGCGAGGTAGATCACCGGGGCAGCCGGGTCCTTTTCGGCAACCGCCATCGCCTGCAGGAAGCCTTCGAGCGGGCCTTGCGCCATGCGGAAGTTCATCCCCATGGCGGCATCGTAGAACAGCCGGTCGCCGGCGCCCGGCGCGCCGATGCTGGCGGTCATGGTGCGTTCGCGGCGGTGCTGCAGAAGGTGGCGCCGGGCGGCGTCCGCGCTCTCCAGCCCGGCC
>JBGTBK010000365.1:0-2923 GCA_041749355.1 Sandaracinobacter sp.
CGTCCGCCGCGCTGGGGATTGCGGCATTTGCCGTGCTGGGGATTGCAGCCGTTGCGCCTGCCGGAGCCCAGAAAGCTCCGTCCGCACCAACGACGACGACAACCACAAGCGCTGCTGTCCCGCGGCCGGCGGCCGAGCGGCCGGCACCTTTGTCCGAACGCACCGCCGTGATTGCGGCGCTCGACAAACGGCTTGGCACCATGGCCGAGTTCACGCTGAAGCCCGGCGAACGCTTCAGCTTTGGCCGGATTTCGGGTGTGCTTCGCAGCTGCGAGACCACCCAACCGTTCGAACGCAAGCAATCGGGGGCCTTTGTGCAGGTGGCAGAGACGCTTCCGGCAAGCCAGGGCAAGGCGGCGCCGCCGCCGAAACTGGTCTTTTCCGGCTGGCTTTTCGCCGAGTCGCCCTCACTCAACCCGTTCGTGCACCCGGTCTATGATGTCTGGCTCAAGAGCTGCACGATGCCCTTCCCGGACGGGCCAAAGGCGCCAAGTTCGGCAACCGGGCGCAAGGGCAGGTCTTCGAAGCCTGCGTCGCCTGCGGCGGCTCCTTCGGCTGCGCCGACCGAGGCCCCGGGCGTGCCCGAACCGGCTCCCGCCCCGTCAACTGCACCGACCACAGCCCCGCCCTCCCCGACAGGGTGAGGCGCGCTGCGCTCGAGCCTGTCGAGCGCGGTCCAGTCGGCCCGCAGGCGCAGGGCCGAGTCGAGCGCAGTCATGTAGCGCGAGCGCTTGAGTTCATGGCCACCGAAGCGGGCGAGATGGGCGGTGAGGAACTGGGTGTCGAGCAGGCGGAACCCTCCGACCCGCAGCCGAGCCACCAGATGGGCAAGCGCCGCCTTGCTGGCATCCGTCTGGCGGCTGAACATGCTTTCGCCGAAGAAGGCTGCGCCGATCCGCACGCCATAGAGCCCGCCGACGAGCTGGCCGTGCCTGTTCCAGGTCTCGATGCTGTGGGCATGGCCCTCGGCATGGAGGCGGCAATAGGCGTCGAGGATGCTGTGGTTGATCCAGCTCTGGTCGCGGCCCGGAGCCGAGGCCGCGCAGGCGCGGATGACGGCGTCGAACGCGAGGTCGTGGCTGTGGAAGAACTGCTCCTGCTTCAGCACCTTGGCGAGCGAGCGTGGCAGGTGGAAGCCATCGAGCGGGATCACGCCGCGCTGTCTGGGCTCGACCCAGAAGACGTCTGGCGCCTCGCGCGCGTCGGCCATCGGAAACAGCCCGGCCGAATAGGCCCTGAGCAGCAGGGCAGTTTCCAGCTGCTGACCCGCGGAATCACCGGGACGATTGCCTAGTGCGCCCATTGTGCCCTCGCAGGCATGGTGTTGCGATGACCGGGGCAGCCAGGGTGCGCGAGCCGTTCATCCGGTCTCCGCAGAGGCAAGACCCAAATTGTTCCGGAACCCCAGCAGTGCGCCATGCGATCGCCTCCCGCAAACTTCGCCCCGGCGAAGCCTGTGGCTTCGCACATGCTGGAGTCGACACTTCGATTTGTCAAAGAAACTTGCCATTCATCCCGCCTTCAACCGAAGCCTGCGAGCAGGGCGCGGCTTGCAAGCGCTGCAATGGACGCCAATCTGAAGGCGGACGGAACGGCGCCACACAGACAGGATTTGGATCGCGGACATGAAGGCAGGATCGATCGGGCTGGTCGTGGCAGGGGTCGTTGGCGGGCTTGCGCTTGCGCTGTCGGCCAACGGCTTCATGGGCAGCGGCACGCTTTCGGCGCAGGAGGCAGCCGAACTGGCCCGGGAAGCGGGCGGAGAGCAGGACCGGACTGTTCCGGCGAGTGCCGGCCAGATGACGCTGTCGTTCGCGCCGATTGCGCGCAGCGTGCAGCCGGCTGTCGTCAACATCTTCACGGCCCGGGTGGTTCGCCAGCGCCAGCAGATGGGCGGCTTCTTCTCGATGTTCGAAGGCCAGCCGCGGGTGGAGAATTCGCTGGGCTCGGGCGTGATCGTCGATGGTGCCGGGCTTGTCGTTACCAACCACCATGTGGTGCAGGGCGCAGACCAGATTCTTGTCGCACTGGCCGACAGGCGCGAATATCCCGCGCGCGTGCTGTTTGCCGAGCCGAAGCTTGACCTTGCGCTGCTGAAGATCGAGCCCAAGGGGGCAGCCCTTCCAGTGGCACGGCTTGGCGACAGCGACCGTGCCCAGGTTGGCGACCTGGTGCTGGCGGTCGGCAACCCGTTCGGGGTGGGCCAGACGGTGACGCAGGGGATTGTTTCGGCAACCGCGCGCACGGGGATCGGCGTGTCGGACACGCAATTCTTCATCCAGACCGACGCTGCCATCAACCAGGGCAACAGCGGCGGGGCGCTTGCGTCGATGACGGGCGAGGTGATCGGGATCAACTCCGCGATCCTGACCGGCGGGCGCGACGGCGGCTCGATCGGGCTTGGCTTCGCGATCCCTTCGAACATGGTGAAGATCTTCCTGCGCGGCGCCAGCAGCGGGCGGTTCGTGACCGCCTGGATCGGCGTGGAGGGGGAGCCGCTGACCGCCGAATCGGCAAGCGCTGCCGGCCTGGAGCGCCCGACCGGCATGCTTGTGACCGGCGTGTCACGCGGTTCGCCGGCCGAACAGGCCGGGCTGAAGCCGGGCGACATCGTCTATGCGGTCGACGGCAAGGAAGTGCTGGACCCGGCCTCGCTGCGCTACCGGATCGCCACCCAGCCGGTCGGCGACAGCGTCACGCTGACGGTGGTGCGGGGTGGTGACGCCCGCAACCTGAAGATGGGGCTTGCAGCACCGCCCGAGACTCCGGCCCGGCAACTGACGCAGTTGCCGAACGGCAGCATCCTGGCCGGGGTGTCGATTGCGAACCTGTCGCCCGCGCTTGCACAGGAGCTTGGCGCCGGGCTGCCGGAGCAGGGGGTTGTGGTGGTCTCGGTGCCACGCCAGGCGCCGGCCGCCCGAAC
>JBGTBK010000366.1:0-2602 GCA_041749355.1 Sandaracinobacter sp.
GCCCTTGCCCTTCTTGGTGACGACATGGATCAGGCAGGGGCCTTCGGCCGCATCCCGGATGTTTTCCAGGATGGGAACCAGCACGTCCATATTGTGGCCGTCGATCGGCCCGACATAATAGAAGCCCAGTTCCTCGAACAGGGTGCCGCCGGTGCCGAGCGTGCGGAAGAACTCGTCGGCGCGCTTGGCCGGCCGCTTCAGCGGCTCGGGCAGGGCCTTCTTGGCGAGTTGGCGAACGGCATCGCGGAATTCGAGGAAGGTGTTCGACGAATAGGCCCGCGCCAGATAGGCGCTGAGCGCGCCGACCGGGGGCGCGATCGACATGTCATTGTCGTTCAGCACCACGATCAAGCGGTTGCCGGCGTCGCGGGCGTTGTTCATCGCCTCATAGGCCATGCCGGCCGACATCGCGCCGTCGCCGATGACAGCGATGGCCTTGCCGGGCGTGCCGGCCAGCTTGTTGGCGATTGCAAAACCGAGTGCGGCCGAGATGGAGGTGGAGCTGTGGGCTGCGCCGAAGGGATCATATTCGGATTCGGAGCGGCGGGTGAAGCCCGAGAGGCCGCCACCGGTGCGCAGCGTGCGGATGCGGTCGCGCCGGCCGGTCAGGATCTTGTGCGGATAGGCCTGGTGGCCGACATCCCAGATCAGCTTGTCGTCTGGCGTGTTGAACACATAATGGAGCGCGACGGTGAGCTCGACGACGCCGAGGCCGGCGCCCAGGTGCCCGCCGGTCACGCTGACCGCGTCGATCATTTCGGCGCGCAGTTCGTCGGCTACCTGACGCAACTGCTCCTGCTTCAGCTTGCGAAGCGCGGGCGGGGTGGGTGCCTTGTCGAGAAGCGGGGTCTCGGGCCGGGTGTAGGGCGCCGCGGCGGGCGCTCGGCTGGTCGTGTCCGTCATGGTGCAAGGTTTAGCGCGAAGCGACGTTAAGGCAAAGCGCGATTGTTACGGGCGATTGTCAGCTGGTCCGATCCGGGCGGGCCTGCCCGGCGGTTCAGGCCGCTGCTGTGGCCGGATTGCCGCAGGCAGCGCACTTGCCCTGCAGTTCGAGGACGGCCCGGCTGGGTGCGAAGCCGGTTGCAGTCGCGCGGGCGCGCATCCGGTCGGCCAGGCTGTCGTCGTCGAGGTGGTCAATCCGGCCGCAGCCTTCGCAGACCAGGAAGATGCAGTCGTGGGCGCAATTGGGGTGGATGTTGGCCACATAGGCGTTGCGGCTTTCGACCCGCTTGGCGAGGTTGTGGGCAACGAACAGGTCGAGGATGCGATAGACGCTATTGGCAGCGATCCGGCGCCCGGTCAGCGCGGAGACCCGGTCGGCGACATCATAGGCCGAGACCGGCCGGTCGCCAACGGCGAGCGCGTCGAACACGGTTTCGCGCAGGTCCGTCCACTGAACGCCCTGGGCTTCGAGGGAGTCGCGTGCGGCCCGTTTCAGCGCGCTGCTGCCGGGTTCCCAATGGGCTGTCGGCTGGTGGAGATGGGCCTGTTCCAAGGACTGGTCAGTTCTTGCGCTCAGAAAGGGCTGCTGTCTGCGCCACGGGGGTCTTGGGCCCGCGGGCAATGGCCGCGGCCAGGCGGTCGGCCTGCGGGCAGGGCCCTTCGCAAAGCTTGCGCAGGCGTTCGAGATTCTCTTCGGCGCGCGCTTTCGCGCCGCGCTCGACGAGCGCCATGCCCTGAAGTTCGAGGGCGGCCAGGTCGTTCGGGTCGATCTGCAGGGCCTCGCGATAGAAGCGGACAGCCTTGCCGGGAAGGCCCTGGGCCTCGGCTGCGCGCGCCATTCCGATATAGGCTTGGCGGTTGCGGGGATCGGCTGCAAGGGCAGCCTCGAAACTGTCTGTTGCGGCCTGGTGGTTGCCGGCGGCCAGCTGGGCTTCGCCGCTTGTCAGCATCTTCAGCGACAGCGGGGCGAGTTGGCTGTCCGGCAGGCCGCGCGCGGGGGCTGCGGCAGGCGTTGCCTCGCGCGGCTTGGCAGCGCCGGCCGGCGTGGCTGCGAGGAAAATGCCGACCGCCAGTGCAACAGCAGCCCGGCCAATCGCCCGATTCGCGGCCCACTCTCCGGCTCGCCCTGCGGCTTGTCTTGCGCTTGCCATGACAGTCCCTCTCTTGGCTCGTTCCGGCCCGTTTTCGCCGTGTCCGCGCTGCGCCCGGGCCCGTCGATGACAGATTTCTAGCAGGGCTTTTCCAGCCTTGCGACGAAAAAGCCGTCACACCCGTCTGCCAGCGGCGTCAGCGCCCGGATTGGGCCGAGCGTGAGCCCTGTCCGCACCGCCGCGGCCTTTGCCTGGTCCACGCCTTCGGCCTCGAGCACCGAGCAGACGGCATAGACCAGCCGGCCGCCCGGCTTCAGCAGCGATGCGGCAAGATCGATGAGCCGAGCCTGAACTGCCGTCAGCCTTGCCAGCCGGTCGGCGGTCAGCCGCCAGCGCAGCTCCGGGTTGCGGCGCCAGGTGCCCGTTCCCGAGCAGGGGGCGTCGACAAGAACGAGATCAGCGAGGCCGGCAAGATCGGCGAGGGCTCCCGCCTCTGCGCCCGGGTTCAGCAGACGGGTCTCGATGAAGTCCTCCAGGCCCGCACGGCGCAGCCGGGGGGCCATCGCCTG
>JBGTBK010000367.1:0-11180 GCA_041749355.1 Sandaracinobacter sp.
AAGTTCGAATACAAGGACATCCCGGACAATCTGAAGGATGCGGCAGCTGCTGCCCGCTCCGAGCTGATCGAGATGGCGGTCGAGCAGGACGACGCCGTTATGGAGGCCTATCTGGAGGGCAATGAGCCCGACACGGCCACCCTGAAGGCGCTGATCCGCAAGGGAACGCTGGCGTTCGCTTTCGTGCCCGTGCTGTGCGGCTCGGCGTTCAAGAACAAGGGCGTGCAGCCCCTGCTCGACGCCGTTGTCGACTATCTGCCGAGCCCGCTCGACATTCCGCCCGTCGTCGGCATCGACATGAAAGGCAATGAGGACAGCCGGAAGGCCGAGGACGAGGAGCCGTTCAGCGCGCTCGCGTTCAAGATCATGACCGACCCGTTCGTCGGCACGCTGACCTTTGCGCGCATCTATTCGGGCAAGCTCGAAGCTGCCTCCACCGTGCTGAACTCGGTGAAGGACAAGCGCGAGAAGATCGGCCGGATGCTGCTGATGCATGCCAACAACCGGGAAGACATCAAGGAAGCCTATGCCGGCGACATCGTCGCGCTGGTTGGCCTGAAGGATGTGACCACCGGCGACACGCTGTGCGCGCCGCTGAAGCCGATCATCCTGGAGCGGATGGAATTCCCCGATCCCGTGATCGAGGTTGCCGTCGAGCCCAAGACCAAGGCCGACCAGGAGAAGATGGGCATCGCGCTCAACCGGCTTGCGCAGGAAGACCCGAGCTTCCGCGTGACGTCGGACCAGGAGAGCGGCCAGACCATCATCAAGGGGATGGGCGAACTTCACCTGGAAATCCTCGTCGACCGCATGCGTCGCGAGTTCAAGGTGGAAGCCAATGTCGGCGCGCCGCAGGTGGCGTATCGGGAGTCGCTCGCCCGCAAGGTGGACGTCGACTACACCCACAAGAAGCAGTCGGGCGGCTCCGGCCAGTTCGGCCGCATCAAGTTCACGGTCGAGCCTGGCGAGCGCGGAAGCGGCGTTGTCTTCGTCGACAATGTGAAGGGCGGCAACGTCCCGAAGGAATATATTCCCTCGGTCGAGAAGGGCATTCGCGAAGTGGCCGAGAGCGGCTCGCTGATCGGCTTCCCGATCATCGACTTCGTGGCGACGCTGTATGACGGCGCCTATCACGACGTCGACTCTTCGGCGCTGGCCTTTGAAATCACGGGCCGGGGCGGGATGCGCGAAGCGGCCACCAAGGCCGGCATCAAGCTTCTCGAGCCGGTGATGAAGGTGGAAGTGGTGACGCCCGAGGACTTCATGGGCGACTGCATCGGCGACCTGAACAGCCGCCGGGGCCAGATCCAGGGCACCGACAGCCGGGGCAATGCCCAGGTGATCGAAGCCATCGTGCCGCTGGCCAACATGTTCGGCTATGTGAACCAGCTGCGGTCGATGACCCAGGGCCGGGCGCAGTACACGATGCAGTTCTCGCATTACGAGGAAGTGCCTGCGAACGTGGCGGAAGAAGTGAAGGCGAAGATGGCCTGACGGCCGCTTTCCGGACAAACCAACAACAGATCAAAGCAAAGAGGAAACCCAAATGGCGAAGGCGAAGTTTGAGCGGAACAAGCCGCACTGCAACATCGGCACCATCGGTCACGTCGACCACGGCAAGACCTCGCTGACGGCGGCCATCACCAAGATCCTGGCCGAGACCGGCGGCGCGACGTTCACGGCCTATGCCGACATCGACAAGGCCCCGGAAGAGCGCGAGCGCGGCATCACCATCTCGACCGCCCACGTCGAGTATGAGACGAGCGACCGCCACTATGCGCACGTCGACTGCCCCGGCCACGCCGACTATGTGAAGAACATGATCACCGGTGCCGCCCAGATGGACGGCGCGATCCTGGTCGTGTCGGCGACCGACGGCCCGATGCCGCAGACCCGCGAGCACATCCTGCTGGCAAAGCAGGTCGGCGTGCCTGCCATGGTCGTGTTCATGAACAAGGTCGACCAGGTCGATGACCCGGAAATCCTGGAACTCGTGGAACTGGAAATCCGCGAACTGCTCTCGAAGTACGACTTCCCGGGCGACGACATTCCCATCATCCAGGGTTCGGCGCTGATGGCGCTGGAAGACAAGCGTCCGGAAATCGGCCGTGATGCGATCCTGAAGCTGATGGCCGCTGTCGACAGCTACATCCCGCAGCCCGAGCGTCCGCTGGACAAGCCGTTCCTGATGCCGATCGAAGACGTGTTCTCGATCTCGGGCCGCGGCACCGTTGTGACCGGCCGTGTCGAAACCGGCATCGTGAAGGTTGGCGAGGAAGTCGAGATCGTCGGCATCAAGGACACCGTGAAGACGGTCGTCACCGGCGTCGAAATGTTCCGCAAGCTGCTCGACCAGGGCCAGGCCGGCGACAACATCGGCGCGCTGCTGCGTGGCACGAAGCGCGAAGACGTCGAGCGCGGCCAGGTGCTCTGCAAGCCCGGCTCGATCAAGCCGCACACCGAGTTCAAGGCCGAGGTCTATGTCCTCTCCAAGGACGAAGGTGGCCGTCACACGCCGTTCTTCGCGAACTACCGTCCGCAGTTCTACTTCCGCACGACCGACGTGACGGGAACGGTGGAGCTGCCGGAAGGCACCGAGATGGTCATGCCCGGCGACAATGTCACGCTCGCCGTCAAGCTGATCGCTCCGATCGCCATGGACCAGGGTCTGCGCTTCGCCATTCGCGAAGGCGGCCGGACTGTCGGCGCAGGGGTTGTCGCGACCATCATAAAGTAATATAGCGCTGCCTCCCGCCCGGCCGGTGATTCGTCTCCGGCCGGGCGGGATTGCTGTTTGGCCTGACCCGAGAGGGAATGGGCCCGTGGCAAAGCTGTTTGGACTGTCGATCCTGGGTTGTCCCGGCGAAGATTTCGCCGGATCTTAATTGAGTGGAAGCTGAGCAAGCACAATGGAAACGCAGAATATCCGCATCCGCCTGAAGGCGTTCGACCACCGCGTGCTTGATGCCGCGACTGGGGAAATTGCCGACACCGCCAAGCGCACGGGTGCTGATGTCCGTGGTCCCATTCCGCTCCCGACCCGGATCGAAAAGTTCACGGTGAACCGCTCGCCGCACGTCGACAAGAAGTCGCGCGAGCAGTTCGAAGTCCGCACCTACAAGCGTCTTCTCGACATCGTGAAGCCGACCCCGCAAACGGTCGACGCGCTGATGAAGCTGGACCTTGCGGCAGGTGTGGATGTCGAGATCAAGCTGCAGGGCTGAGGCCCGGCAGCGTTCGCAAGCCCCCCGGCGTTTTTCGGTGGGCCTCTGAGTTGGTCAAGCCGCGGGACATGTTCCCAAGGCCTCTGATGAAGGAAGTGCAATGAGAACCGGCGTTATCGCCAGGAAGATGGGCATGACCCGTCTGTTCCGTGAGGATGGGGTCCATGTGCCCGTCACGGTCCTGGCCCTTGAGAGCAACCAGGTTGTCGCCCAGAAGACGGCGGACCGCGACGGCTATGTCGCAGTCCAGCTCGGCGCTGGCACGGCCAAGGCCAAGAACCTGACCAAGCCCGAGCGCGGCCACTTCGCCAAGGCGGAAGTGGAGCCGAAGGCAATCCTCGCCGAATTCCCGGTGGCCGAAGACGCCCTGGTCGATGTCGGCGCCACCATTTCCGCGACCCACTTCGTGATTGGCCAGATGGTCGACGTGACGGGCGCGACGCAGGGCAAGGGCTTTGCCGGCGTCATGAAGCGCTGGAACTTCGGCGGCCTTCGGGCGACGCACGGCGTGTCGGTCTCGCACCGCTCGCACGGCTCGACCGGTCAGCGCCAGGATCCGGGCAAGGTGTTCAAGAACAAGAAGATGGCCGGCCACATGGGTGACCGGAACCGCACGCAGCAGAACCTCGAGATCGTGATGACCGATTCCGAGCGGGACCTGCTGTTCGTGAAGGGCTCGGTGCCCGGATCGAAGGGCGGCTGGCTGCTGATCCGCGACAGCGTGAAGGTGTCGCGCCCGGCGGACGCCCCCTATCCGGCGGCCGTGAAGTCGGCGAATGCGCCGGTGGACGCGCCTGCCGAAGAAGCTCCGGCTGTCGAAACGACTGTTGAGGAGCAAGCGTGATGAAGGTGGACGTGCAAACGCTGGCCGGCGGCAAGGCCGGTGAGCTCGAGCTCAACCCCGAGATCTTCGGGCTGGAGCCGCGCGCCGACATCCTGCACCGCGTTGTGACCTGGCAGCTGGAAAAGCGCCGTGGCACGGCGCGTGGCGCCAAGCAGCGTTCCGACGTTGCCCGCACCGGCAAGAAATTCGGCAAGCAGAAGGGCGGCGGCACCGCCCGTCACGGCAACCGGGCTGCTCCGCAGTTCATCGGTGGCGGCAAGGCGCACGGCCCCGTGGTCCGCGAGTTCAACCCGAGCCTGAACAAGAAGGTTCGGGCGCTGGGCCTGAAGCATGCGCTTTCGGTGAAGGCGCGTGAGGGCAAGCTGGTTGTCGTCGACAATCTGGTTGTCGATGCGGCCAAGACCAAGGCGCTGAAGGAAACGCTGGCAACGCTCGGCGTGGCCAACGGCCTGTTCATCGATGGCACCGCCGTCGACGTGAACTTCGCGCTCGCCAGCCGCAACCTCTACAAGGTGGACGTGCTGCCGGCGATCGGCGCCAACGTCTACGACATCCTGAACCACGATCACCTGGTGCTGACGCGCGCTGCGGTCGAGAGCCTGGAGGCGCGCTTCAATGGCTAAGCAAACCGAAACCATCGATCTGAAGCACTATGACGTGGTGGTGAAGCCCATCATCACGGAAAAGACCACGCTGATCGGTGAGTACAACCAGCTGGTGTTCGAAGTGGCCAAGACCGCTTCGAAGCCGGAGATCAAGG
Organism: Sandaracinobacter sp.; assembly: GCA_041749355.1. GTDB lineage: Bacteria > Pseudomonadota > Alphaproteobacteria > Sphingomonadales > Sphingomonadaceae > Sandaracinobacteroides. The sequence continues at coordinate 4,829 of JBGTBK010000367.1, forward strand.
CTGCGATCGAAGCGCTGTTCAACGTGAAGGTCACGGCTGTGAACACGCTTGTCCAGAAGGGCAAGACGAAGCGCTGGCGGGGCAAGCCCTATCGCCGGTCCGACCTGAAGAAGGCGATCGTGACGCTGGCCGAAGGCCAGTCCATCGACGTGACCACGGGAATCTGACGCCATGGCACTGAAGCAGTACAATCCGACGAGCCCGGCCCGGCGTGGCCTGGTCCTCGTCGACCGTTCGGCGCTCCACAAGGGCAAGCCGGTGAAGTCGCTGACGGTTGGCAAGACCAAGTCGGGCGGCCGGAACAACATGGGCCATGCAACGGCACGCGGCATCGGCGGCGGGCACAAGCAGAGCTACCGGATCATCGACTTCAAGCGTCGCACATGGGATGTGTCCGCCACGGTCGAGCGCCTGGAATATGACCCCAACCGGTCTGCCTTCATCGCGCTGATCACCTATCCGGACGGCAAGCAGTCCTACATCCTGGCCCCGCAGCGGCTTGCGCCCGGTGACCAGGTCGTGGCCGCCAAGAAGGCCGACGTGAAGCCCGGCAACGCGATGGAGATCGGCCAGATGCCGGTCGGCACCATCGTGCACAATGTCGAGCTGAAGCCCGGCAAGGGTGGTCAGCTGGCACGTGCCGCCGGCACCTTCATCCAGGTCGTCGGCCGGGACCGGGGGATGGTCATCATCCGCCTGAACTCGGGCGAGCAGCGCTATGTGCGCTCGGACTGCATGGCGACGGTCGGTGCGGTGTCCAACCCGGACAATTCGAACCAGTATCTCGCCAAGGCCGGCCGTTCGCGCTGGCTGGGCATCCGTCCGCTGACCCGCGGTGTCGCCAAGAACCCGGTCGATCACCCGCATGGCGGTGGTGAAGGCCGGACCTCGGGTGGCCGTCACCCGGTCACGCCGTGGGGCAAGCCGACCAAGGGCGCCAAGACGCGGTCCAACAAGTCGACCGACAAGATGATCATTCGTTCGCGTCACGCGAAGAAGAAGAGGTAAGGGATGGCACGTTCCGTCTGGAAGGGCCCGTTCGTCGAACTGAGCCTGCTGAAGAAGGTGGAGTCGGGCTCGAAGGGCCCGATCAAGACCTGGTCGCGTCGCTCGACGATCCTGCCGCAATTCGTTGGCCACACGTTCAACGTGTACAACGGCAAGAAGTTCGTGCCGGTGTCGGTGTCGGAAGAAATGGTCGGCATGAAGCTGGGTGAGTTTGCGCCGACGCGCACCTTCCCGGGCCATGCTGCCGACAAGAAGTCGAAGAGGTAAGCGCGCCATGTCGAAGCCAGTTGCAGGTCGCAAGGTCGGTGAGCGCGAAGCGCTTGCCACCGCGACCACCGTCCGGGGTTCGCCGTACAAGCTGAACCTTGTTGCGGGGCTCATCCGCGGCAAGCGGGCCGAAGAGGCCGTCACAGCGCTTGCCTTCTCGAAGAAGGCGATGGCGCTTGATGTGCGCAAGTGCCTCCAGTCGGCGATTGCCAATGCCGAGAACAACCACAACCTGGATATCGACCGGCTGTGGGTGAAGGAAGCGTCGGTCGGCAAGTCGATCACCATGAAGCGTTTCGCCACCCGCGCACGCGGCCGTTCGGCTCGGATCATCAAGCCGTTCGCCAAGCTGCGCATCGTGGTTCAGGAGCGGGACGTGACGGAAGGGCAGGACGCGTAACATGGGTCAGAAGACTTCCCCCATCGGTCTGCGTCTGCAGATCAACCGCACCTGGGACAGCCGCTGGTATGCCAGCGGCGACGATTACGGCCGGCTGCTGCTGGAGGATCTGCGGATCCGCCAGTATGTGCAGAAGACCCACCCGCAGGCCGCCATTTCCAAGGTGGTCATCGAGCGTCCGGCCAAGCTGTGCCGCGTGACCGTCTATGCCGCACGCCCCGGCGTGATCATCGGCAAGAAGGGCGCCGACATCGAGAAGCTGAAGAAGGCGATCGGCACGATGACGAAGAGCGAAGTTTCGCTCAACATCGTCGAAATCCGCAAGCCCGAGGTTGATGCCCGCCTGATCGCGCAGGGCATTGCCGACCAGCTGGAGCGCCGCGTTGCGTTCCGTCGTGCCATGAAGCGGGCCGTGCAATCGGCGCAGCGGCTTGGCGCCGAGGGCATCAAGATCACCTGCGGCGGGCGTCTGGGCGGAGCGGAAATCGCCCGCACGGAAACCTACCGCGAAGGCAAGGTTCCGCTGCACACGCTGCGGGCCAATGTCGACTATGCCGAAGGCCAGGCCCACACGGCCTATGGCGTCTGCGGCGTGAAGGTTTGGGTGTACAAGGGCGAAATCCTTGGCCACGACCCGATGGCGCAGGACCGGCTCATGCTGGAATCACAGACTTCGGGAGTTCGCCCGGCCCGGTAAGCGCGACGAGCGAAAAACTCGTCGCCTTATCGGAGGGCGCTCCCTCGACTGAAGGCGAGACAAGATGCTGCAACCGAAACGGACCAAGTTCCGCAAGGCCTTCAAGGGCCGTATTCATGGGGACGCCAAGGGCGGCTCCGCGCTCAACTTCGGGGCCTTTGGCCTGAAGGCGATGGCACCCGAGCGGATCACCGCCCGGCAGATCGAAAGCGCCCGTCGCGCGATCACCCGTCACATGAAGCGCCAGGGCCGGCTCTGGATCCGCATTTTCCCGGATGTGCCGGTGTCGTCGAAGCCTGCCGAAGTCCGCATGGGCTCGGGCAAGGGCAACCCGGAATTCTGGGTCGCTCGGGTGAAGCCGGGCCGCATCATGTTCGAGATCGACGGCGTGAGCCACGAAGTTGCCGCCGGCGCTTTCGAGCGCGCGGCCGCCAAGCTTCCCATCAAGGTGAAGATGGTCTCCCGCCTGGGCGAGCAGAAGGACTGATCATGGCCAAGGTTGATTACAAGGCGCGTTCCGACGCGGATCTGGCCGCCGAGCTTCAGTCCCTGAAGCGCGAGCAGCTGAACCTTCGCTTCCAGGCTGCGACCCAGCAGCTCGAGAAGCCCAGCCGGGTCCGCGAGGTGCGTCGCAGCATCGCGCAGATCCAGACCGAACAGACCGCCCGGGCAGCAGCCCCGGCTGCGAAACAGGCTTAAGGAGGACCCGATGCCCAAGCGCGTGCTTCAGGGGACCGTGGTCTCCGACAAGACCGACAAGACGGTGGTTGTTCTGGTGGAGCGGCAGGTGCCGCACCCGCTGTATGGCAAGATCATCCGCCGTTCGAAGAAATATCATGCGCACGACGAAGCCAATGTCATCAAGGCCGGCGACGTGGTGCGGATCGAGGAATGCGCTCCCGTCTCCAAGCTGAAGACGTGGCGCGTCATTGAAAAGGTCGGCGCTGCCGACGGGCTGGACAAGGTTTCCTGACATGATCCAGATGCAGACCAGGCTCGATGTCGCCGACAATTCGGGTGCCAAGGAAGTGATGTGCATCAAGGTGCTTGGGGGTTCCAAGCGCCGCTTTGCGGGCGTTGGCGACGTGATCGTCGTATCCGTGAAGGAAGCCGCTCCCAAGGGCCGGGTGAAGAAGGGCGACGTGCACCGCGCGGTCGTCGTTCGCACCGCCAAGGACATCCGCCGCGCCGATGGCTCGGTGATCCGCTTCGACGGCAATGCCGCCGTTCTGATCAACAAGAACGAGGAGCCGATCGGCACCCGTATCTTTGGCCCGGTCGTGCGCGAGCTGCGCTCCACCGGCCACATGAAGATCATCTCGCTTGCGCCGGAGGTGCTGTGATGTCGATGGCGAAGATCAAGAAGGGCGACAAGGTCGTCATCCTGTCCGGCAAGGACAAGGGCCTCGAGGGCGAAGTCGTTCGGAGCATTCCGAAGGACAGCAAGGTCGTGGTTTCGGGCGTGAACATGATTTCGCGTCACACCAAGCCGAGCCAGGCCGACCCCGAGGGCGGTATCAAGCGGCGCGAGGCGCCGATCCATGTGTCGAACGTGGCTATCAAGGATCCGAAGACGGGCAAGCCTGCCCGCGTCGGCTTTGAAGTGCGCGACGGCAAGAAGGTGCGGGTCCTGAAGGGCTCGGGCGAGGTGTTGAATGGCTGAACGCAAACTCACGCGGATGCAGGCTCAGTATGAAGAGCGTATCAAGGCCGCGATGACGGAAGAATTCGGTTACAAGAACCACATGCAGGTTCCGAAGATCGAGAAGATCGTCATCAACATGGGCGTTGGCGAAGCCACGCAGGACAAGAAGAAGGTCGAGATCGCGGCTGCCGAAATGATGGCAATCGCCGGCCAGAAGCCTGTCGTGACCAAGGCGAAGAAGTCGATCGCGCAGTTCAAGCTGCGCGAAGGCATGCCGGTCGGCTGCAAGGTGACGCTGCGTCGCGAGCGGATGTACGAGTTCCTGGACCGTCTGATCACCGTGGCCCTGCCGCGGGTGAAGGACTTCCGGGGCGTGAACCCGAAGAGCTTCGACGGCCGTGGCAACTATGCCATGGGCCTGAAGGAACAGATCATTTTCCCGGAAGTGCCGTACGACAAGATCGACAAGATCCGGGGAATGGACATCATCATCACCACCACCGCGAAGTCGGACGACGAGGCGCGCGCGCTTCTTCGCCACTTCGGCCTGCCGTTTGTTGGCGAGGCGGAAGCCCGCGTTGCCGCTGCTGCGGCTGCGGCCTGAGATAGAGAGAGCTTAAGTCCATGGCGAAACTGAGTTCGATCAACAAGAACGAGCGCCGCAAGGCGCTGGTCAAGCAGTATGCGGCCAAGTTCGAGAAGCTGCGCGCGATCGCGGACGACGAAACCCGCGACGAGGGCGAGCGCCTGATGGCCCGGCTGAAGATGGCCGAGCTTCCGCGCAATGCGAACCCCACCCGGGTCCGCAACCGCTGCGAGCTGACCGGGCGCAGCCGCGCCTATTATCGCAAGTTCAAGCTGTCGCGCGTGATGCTGCGGGAACTGGGCAACAAGGGCCTGATTCCCGGCCTCACGAAGTCGAGCTGGTAAGGCGCATCCATGAACATGACCGATCCCCTGGGTGACATGCTCACCCGCATCCGCAATGGCCAGTCCGCCAAGAAGGACAGCGTGCTGACGCCCGCGTCCCGGCTTCGGGCCAGCGTTCTCGACGTGCTGCAGCGCGAAGGCTATATCCGTGGCTATTCGCGGGAAGATGTGACCGGCCCGCAGGGCACGATCCGCATCGAGCTGAAGTATTTCGAGGGCCAGCCCGCGATTCAGCATGTCTCGCGCGTGTCGAAGCCCGGTCGTCGGGTTTATGCCGGCGCGACCGAGCTGCCGCGGGTCAAGAATGGCCTGGGCATCACCATCGTTTCGACGCCGAAGGGCGTTCTCTCCGACGCGGAAGCGCGCGCTGAGAATGTCGGCGGCGAAGTCCTCTGCCAGGTGTTCTGATATGAGCCGCATCGGAAAGAAGCCCGTCCCCGTGCCTGCCGGCGTGCAGGCGTCGATCAGCGACGGCATCATCGAGGTGAAGGGCCCCAAGGGCGTCCTCTCCATGCCGCTGGTGTCCGACATTGCCTATGTGGTGGACGCAAGCGAGATCCGGGTGAACCCGGCCAACGACACCAAGCGCGCCCGTGCCTTCTGGGGCATGCAGCGCACGCTGGTTTCCAACCTGGTGGTGGGCGTCTCCGACGGCTTCACCAAGGTGCTGGAAATCACCGGCGTCGGCTATCGCGCCAGTGTTCAGGGCAAGACGCTCAAGCTGCAGCTCGGCTACAGCCACGACGTCGAGTATGACATCCCCGAGGGGATCACCATCAAGACGCCGGACCAGACGACGGTGGAGATCTCCGGATCCGACCGTCAGAAGGTTGGCCAGGTGGCTGCCGAGATCCGGCGTTGGCGCAAGCCCGAGCCCTACAAGGGCAAGGGCATCAAGTATCGCGGCGAGTTCATCTTCCGCAAGGAAGGGAAGAAGAAGTAATGGTGAAGCATCTCTCCCAGTTCGAGGCTCGTCGGCGCCGTGTGCGCACGGCCCTCGTCGCCAAGGCCGGTGGGCGTCCGCGCCTGTCGGTGCACCGGTCGCAGCAGCATATCTATGCGCAGGTGATCGACGATGCCGCAGGCCGCACCATCGCTGCGGCGTCCACGCTCGAGAAGGATTTCTCGGGCGCGGGTGCAACCGTTGCTGCTGCTGCCACAATCGGCAAGCTGCTGGCCGAACGCGCCAAGGCGGCGGGCGTCTCCAAGGTCGTGTTCGACCGCGGTGGCTTCCTGTTCCACGGCCGGGTGAAGGCGCTGGCCGATGCTGCCCGCGAAGGCGGACTGGAGTTCTGATATGGCTGACGACGTGATCGATACCGAAGTTCCTGTCGCCGATGCGGCGCCGCAGGACGAGCAGCGCCAGGGCCGTGGCCCACGGGGCGGTGGTGGCCGGGGCGGCGAC
>JBGTBK010000368.1:0-7774 GCA_041749355.1 Sandaracinobacter sp.
GGGTGCCGCCGAGATCGGCCCGGATGGCGCGCCGCTGCGCCCGATGACCAGCAGCACGCCCGTGCGCATCGCTTCGGTTTCGAAGCTCGCAGTCGCACTCGCCCTGCACCGGCTGGCCGATGCTGGCCGGATCCGCCTCGACGACGAGGCCTCGACGCATCTGGGCTGGACCCTTCGCAACCCGGCCCATCCGCAGGTCCCGGTCACCATCCGCCAGATGATGCGGCACGAAAGCGCGCTGTCGGATGCCGGCGGCTACAGCTTTGCGCTGGGAACTCGGCTGCAGGACAGGCTGGGGCCCGCCAGCTGGAGCAAGGCTGCCCCCGGCACGGCCTTCGACTATGCCAACCTCAACCAGGCGATCCTGGGCCAGTTGATCGAACAGGTGACGGGCCAGCGCTTCGACATCGCCGTGCAGCAGCTGGTGTTTGGCCCGCTCGGAATCCCGGCCTGCTTCAACTGGAGCCAGTGCCCACCCGGCTTCGCCGATCGGGGGGCCGTTCTCTATCGCAAGGCGCCATCCTCCGATGGGCCATGGAACCCGCAGGGCCCCTGGGTGGCGCAGGTCGATGCCCGACGCCCGGCAACCTGCCCGGTGCCCGTGGCCGAAGGACAGGCCTGCAACCTCGACGCCTATGTGCCCGGCACCAACGGCGCGCTTTTTTCGCCGCAGGGCGGTATGCGCATATCGGTGTCCCAGCTGGTCCAGTTGGGCCTTGCCCTTATGGACGACAGCGACTTCCTGAAGCCCGAAACCCGCGCCAGCCTGTTCCGCCCGGTCGCAGTCAAACCCGGTGGTGCCGGCGAGGAAACCGACACAGGGCTGATGCAATATTGGTCGGAAGGCGGCTTCCACTGCTTTTCGGGTACCGGTGCGGCCGGGGGCGACCAGCCGCTCAGCCCGCAGCCGCTGAAGGGCTGCGGGCATCTGGGCAATGCCTATGGCCTGCTGTCGGGCCTGGTGATCGACCCGGAGGTCGGCACCGTCGTCGCCTATGCGCTCACCGGCACGTCAGCACCCCCGCCAACCGGAAAGCGGAGCCGCTTCACCGCTCCGGAAGAGGAGCTGATCGCCGGTGCAGCGGAGTTCCTCGCCGAACGCGCGCGGCGGGCCGCCGCCAGCAATTAACTACGAATCAGCTGGTTAACATTCTTTTGCACTTCAGCAGTGCGGCCTGAACATCCATTGTTCGGCAATCGGGCGTGGAGGGCATGCCCGAACTGCAGGGGTAATGAACATGCGCGAATTGTTCGCAGCTGCGGCACTTGCCGCGGCCCTGGCGACGCCGGCCTCGGCGGCGATCGTCGAAGTGAAATTCACGAACATCACCGGAAGCTGGTTCGATGCGGCTTTCTCGAGCGCCACGACGCCGAACACGATCGACAATGCGGGCCCGCTCGGAGCAGGCTCTGCCACTGCCCGCTGGGGCACCCCGGCCGGCCAGACGGGCCAGTCAGGCTATGACTTTGCCCCGCTGGGCGATCTCGTGTTCCAGCTGGACACCACCACCAACAGCAGCGGCGTCGGAAACATTGCCACGTTCCGTCACCTGAACTTTCCGATCCTTTCGTCAGGCGGAAGCCTCACCGGGATCAAGCTGAACTTCAACACCGATGTGCTCATCGATGGCAACTTGGTGACGAACACCAACTTCGTCTACGCCTTCGACCATTTTGAAACGCCGAATGCTGCCGACCCTTGCGCCGATGGCGGCGCCCAAGGTGCGGGTGTCAACGCCAATGGTTGTGCGGACCGCGTGCTGGTGAATTTTGCTGCGGCATCCGGTTCGTTTCTGGTCGACCAGACAGAGTATGCGCTTGCGGTTCGCGGTTTCCTGGTCGGTGGCGATGCCGTGACGCAGTTCTGGACTGCCGAAGGCCTGTCGAACGAGGCAGCCATCCAGGGCCAGGTGGTCACACGCAGCCTCGCAGGCGCCATTCCCGAGCCTGCAACCTGGGCCATGATGATCGCGGGCTTCGGCCTGGTTGGAGCGGCTGCGCGCCGTCGCCAGCCGAGGGTTATGGCCGTGACGGCCTGAAGCCGCAGAACAGCGAATTGAAGGGGGGCCGCCTTTGGGCGGCCCCCCTTTTTTTGCTTCAGCGCCGCCGCTTTCGGGTCGGCGTGGGCATCACCCGGGTCACCTTCAGCCCCTGGCGCTCAAGATCCTCGATCAGGCTTCCCTTGCCGGCGACATGGCCGGCGCCGACTGCGATGAACAGCCGCTCGTCGCCCGATTTCATCTGCTTTGCGATCCAGTCGGCCCAACGCTGGTTGCGGTCCTCAACCAGCATCCGCCGCAGCATCGGCGAGCGTTCGAAATCCGAATTGACCCGTTCGGCAAGCGCATCGGTGTTGCCCAGCAGCCAGTCGCCGATCAGCAGCGACATGCGCGCCTTCGAGGAATCAAGGTCTGCCAGCGTCGACAGCAGCAACTGCTGCTGATCGGCTTCCGTCAGCGCGTCGAAGTTGATCAGCTGCTCCTCGGCGGTTTCCAGCGCGACAATCGGAATCTCCTTCATCCGTGCCCGCTCCGACAGCACCGCTTCCACCCCGATCCGCGGGTCGACCCCATCGGCTTGCGCCTGCAGGTTCGATAAGGTCAGCGCGACAAACCAGGTCTTGTGCCAGTCCATCGGCCCCGGCTTCAACCGCTCGGTTGCCCGCGCCAGCACCGGCTGCCAGTCGGCCGGCACCCTGCTTTCCAGAGGGCGGGCGGCGGGCAGGCGGGTCAGCTTCATCAGCACCGGCATCATCGCCGCCGGGCTGTCGGGCACCTCGGTTTCCAACACCAGCCGGGTGGACTGGTCCAGCGCCGTCAGCACATGCGGGCGGAACCAGTCCACCCCGCGCGGCAGGGCATGGACGGTTCCGAACACATGGGCCTTGCGGCCATGCCCCTCCACCAGCCACAGCGCCGGCACCAGCGGCTCGGGGGCTGCTACCTTGGCTCTTGGTGCTGCAAGCGCGGCCTGCGGGCCAGAGAGCAGCAACACTGCCAGCAGCAGCAGGGTTCGGATCATGCCGCCGGCCCGCTTGCCTTCTGCGGCCAATAGCGGTCCTTCACCAGCCGCTTGTAGAGCTTGCCCGTGTCGTGCCGCGGCAGCGCCGGGTCGAAGTCGATCGATCGCGGGCACTTGATGTGGCTGAGCTGCGAGCGCGCGAAATCCATCAGTTCGGCGGCAAGCTCCGGCCCGGCGTCGGCCCAGTCGCGCGGCTGCACCACGGCCTTCACTTCCTCGCCCAGCTCCTCGTTCGGAATCCCGATCACGGCAACGTCGGCAACCTTCGGGTGCATCACCAGGATGTTCTCGGCTTCCTGCGGATACACATTCACCCCGCCCGAAATGATCATGTAGCTGGAGCGGTCGGTGAGGAAGAGATAGCCGTCGGCATCGACATAGCCGATGTCCCCGAAGGTCGCGCCATGCGGCCCCTGCACCTCGCGGGTCTTTTCCGGGCTGTTGTGATAGGAAACCGGTGGCCCGCCGTGGAAAAAGATGCGGCCCTCCCGGCCGGGCGGCAGCAGATTGCCCTCGTCGTCGAGCACCCGGATCTCGCCAAGGATGCTCTTGCCGACCGAGCCCTTCTTGCCGAGCCACTCCTCCGAATTGATGGCCGTGAAGCCCGAGCCTTCGGTGGCGGAATAATATTCGAAGATGATCGGGCCCCACCAGCCGATCATCTGCTCCTTCACGGCGATGGGGCAGGGCGCGGCTGCGTGGATCACCACCTTCAGGCTGGAGACGTCATATTTCGCCCGGACATCGGGGGGCAGCTTCAGCATCTTCACGAACATGGTCGGCACCACTTGGCTGTGCGTGACCCTGTGCTGCTCGATCAGTTGCAGATAGCGCTCGGCGTCGAACTTCTCCATCACGATGACCGTGCCGCCGAACTTGTGCGCGCTCATGCAATAGCGAAGCGGCGCTGCGTGATAGAGCGGCGCGGGGCTCAGATAGACCATTCCGGGTGCGAAGCTGTAGAGCATTCCCACCATGCCGGTCAGCGCGTCCATATGGTCGATCGGGCTTTCGGACAGCGGCCCGATCACGCCCTTGGGCCGGCCCGTGGTGCCGCTGGAATAGAGCATGTCGCGGCCCGAACTTTCGTCCGCGATCCTGCTTGTCGGCTGGGCCGCAAGCGCATCCGCCAGTGGCTGGTAGCCCGCAATCTCGCCACCAACCGAAAAGCGGTGCGCAACCGTCGGCAGATCCTTCGCGACTGCGCCGAGCGAGGCACCCGCCACCAGCAGCTTTGCCCCGCAGTCCGTCACGATATAGCCCGCCTCGTCGGCGGTCAGCTTGGTGGAGATGCAGGTGAAGATCAGCCCGCTGCGCTGAGCGCCCCAGCACAATGGCAGGAAATCGATGTGGTTTTCCAGGAAGATGGCAATGACATCGCCGCGCTTCAGCCCGCAGGACCGGTACAGTTGCGCTGCCTGGTTCGACCGCGCCTCCAGCCCCGCATAGCTCAGCGTCTCCCCCGAATTTGCCATGATGATGGCTGGCATTTCCGGCGAGTTGGCGGCGTGGTGAAATGGATGCATTGTCTCTCCCCGATGAACTCCCGGCTGTCATGTAGGCAGGAGCGGCGAGCAAGGGGAGAGGCGATGACGAGCACCCACACCCGCACCTGCCATATCTGCGAGGCGAATTGCGGTGTCCTCGTCGAACTCGACGGCGCGAGGGTCGTCTCCATCAAGGGCGACCCGGACGATGTGCTGAGCCGCGGCCACATCTGCCCCAAGGCCACCGCAATCGCCGACCTGCAGGACGATCCCGACCGCCTGCGCACGCCGGTGAAACGCACGGCCGCAGGCTGGGAGCCCATCGGCTGGGACCAGGCCTTCGCCGAAATCGGCCAGCGCTTTGCCGCCATCAAGGCCGCGGGCGGCGCGGGCGGCCTCTATGTCGGCAACCCGACCGCCCACAACTATTCCGTCGGCATGATGACCGGCCACCTGAAGCGCGCGCTCGGCACCCGCTTCGTCTGGTCGGCCTCCACCGTGGACCAGATCCCCCACCAGCTCGTCCAGCTCTGGATGTTCGGCCACAACAGCCTGTTCCCGATCGCCGACATCGACCGAACCGAGACCATGCTGATCATCGGCGGCAACCCCATGGCCTCGAACGGAAGCGTCTGGACCGTTCCGGGCATCCGCCACCGCATCAAGGCCCTGCACGACCGCGGCGGAAAGCTGGTGGTGGTCGATCCGCGCCGCACCGAAACCGCCGAGCTTGCCGACACCCACCTCTTCATCCGCCCCGGCACCGATCCGGCTTTCCTGACCGCGCTGCTGCTGGCGCTCGATGAGGCGGGCGCGATCAACCCCGGCCGGCTGGCCCCGATGCTCGACAGCTTCGACGCGGCGCTGGCCGAGCTTCGCGCCTTCGATATCGCCACGCTTGCCGCCCACTGCGGCATCCCCGAAGACGCGATCCGCGACCTCGCAGCCCTGCTCGGCTCGGGCGCGCCGGCCATCACCTATGGCCGAATGGGCGTCTCCACGGCCGAGTTCGGCACCCTCAACCACTGGCTGATCCAGCTCCTCAACATCGCGACCGGCAACCTCGACCGCGAAGGCGGGATGATGTTCTCCAACCCCGGGGTCGATGTCGTGGCGCAGGCAGGCCAAGGCACCTGGGGCCGCTTCAAGTCCCGCGTGTCGGGCCTGCCCGAAGTGATGTCGGAGCTGCCCGTCGTCACCATGGCCGAGGAGATCGAGACTCCCGGCGAAGGCCAGGTGAAGGCCATCGTCACCATTGCCGGCAACCCGGTCCTCTCCTGCCCGGACGGCCGCGCGCTCGATGCCGCGCTCGAAACCCTCGACCTCATGGTCTCGGTCGACATGTATGTCACCGAAACCAGCCGCCACGCCCACTATATCCTGCCGCCCTGCGGTCCCTTGCAGAAGGATCATTACGCCCTGTTCCTGGGCGCCATAGCGGTCCGCAACTATGCGAAATACAGCCCGGCCCTGCTGCCGATGGGCGACGACAAGTCCGACTGGGAAATCGTCGGCGGCCTCGCCACCGCGCTCCTCACCGCCCAGGGCCAGCCCGCGCCCAATCTGCGCCACCCGCGCGACACGCTCGATCACATGCTGCAGAAAAGCGCGCACGGCCTCACGCTGGAACAAGTCGAGGCGCACCCGCACGGCCTCGACCTCGGCGAACTGCAACCCGGCCGCCTGCCCGAACGGCTCTTCACGCCCGACAAGAGAATCCGTTGCCTGCCCGAGGCCATCCCTTCCGAACTCGCCCGCTTTGCCGAACGCATGGGGGAAACCCCAACCGACGCCTTGCGCCTCATCGGCCGCCGGCACCTGCGCTCCAACAACTCGTGGCTGCACAATTCGAAGCGCCTGCTGAAGGGCCCGGACCGCTGCACCCTGATGATCCACCCGCAGGATGCCGAAGCGCGCGGAATCGCCGACGGCCAGCCAGTCACCATCAGCAGCCGCATCGGCGAGGTGACGGCTCCCGCCGAGATCACCGACAGCGTGATGCCCGGCACCGTCAGCCTCCCCCACGGCTGGGGCCATGGCCGCGAAGGCGTGCAGCTTTCGGTCGCCCGCACAAGGCCGGGCGTCAGCCTCAACGACCTCACCGACCGCCAGCGCATCGACCCGCTGTCGGGCAATGCGGCGCTCAACGGCCTGCCGGTAACCGTTCTCGCAGCTTGAACTGCCCTTCCCCTTTCGTGCTGCACCCGCTAACTCGCACGGCGTGACGACGCGCCCAAAACCCACCTGCTTCCAGGACATCATCCTGACCCTCCACGCCTATTGGGGGGCGCGCGGCTGCGCGATCTTGCAGCCCTACGACATGGAAATGGGCGCGGGCACCTTCCACCCGGCGACAACCCTTCGCGCACTCGGCCCGAAGCCCTGGAAGGCCGCCTATGTGCAGCCCAGCCGGCGCCCGTCGGATGGCCGCTATGGCGAGAACCCGAACCGGCTGCAGCATTACTACCAGTATCAGGTGATCCTGAAGCCTTCTCCGCAAGACATCCTCGAAATGTATCTCGGCAGCCTGGAGGCGATCGGGATCGACCTTGCGAAAAACGACATCCGCTTCGTGGAAGACGACTGGGAAAGCCCGACGCTGGGTGCCTGGGGGCTGGGCTGGGAAGTCTGGTGCAACGGCATGGAGATCAGCCAGTTCACCTATTTCCAGCAGGTCGGCGGGCATGACTGCGCGCCGGTTGCCGGCGAGATCACCTACGGGCTCGAGCGCCTGGCGATGTATATTCTGGGCAAGGAAAGCATCTACGATCTCCCCTTCACCAACGAAGGCCTCAGCTACGGCGACGTGTTCCTGGAGAATGAGCGCCAGTTCTCACGGTTCAATTTCGAACTGGCCAACACCGAGGCGCTGTTCGACGGGTTCCGGAAATCCGCCGACGAATGCCGCGCGCTGGTCGAGGCCGGCCTACCGCTTCCGGCCTACGACCAGGCGATCAAGGCGAGCCACCAGTTCAACCTGCTGAACGCCCGCGGGGTGATTTCGGTCGCCGAGCGCCAGGCCTATATCGGCCGCGTCCGGGACCTGGTGAAGGCGGTTGCCGACCTTCAGGTCGCGAAGGAGACGGCGAATGGCTGATCTCCTTCTCGAGCTGTTCAGCGAGGAAATTCCGGCCCGCATGCAGCCCGCCGCTGCAAAGCAGCTGGCCGAGCGCTTCGCTTCGCTGCTGTCCGAAGCCGGGCTGACAGCCGAGGCTGTCGAGACCCACGCCACACCGCGCCGCCTCGCGCTTCTGGCAACAGGCCTG
>JBGTBK010000369.1:0-5516 GCA_041749355.1 Sandaracinobacter sp.
GCGCAGCCGCCAAGCACGATGAGGTCGGCGAGCGAGACCTTCTTGCCGCCGGCGGCCCCCGCGTTGAAGGCCGCCTGCACACCCTCGAGCTTCGCAAGCGCCACTGCCAGCTCGGCGGGCTCGTTCACGGCCCAGTCCTTCTGCGGGGCCAGCCGGATACGCGCGCCATTGGCCCCGCCCCGCATGTCGGAGCCGCGGAAGGTGGAGGCAGATGCCCAGGCCGTTGCGACCAGGCGCGACACGGACAGCCCGGTCGCCAGGATGTCGGCCTTCAACTTCGCGATGTCGACCGAGTCGATCAGCGGATGGTCGACCGCCGGCACCGGGTCCTGCCAGATCCGGGGCTCGGCGGGCACTTCCGGCCCCAGCAGGCGGGCCACCGGCCCCATGTCGCGGTGGGTCAGCTTGTACCAGGCTTCTGCAAAGGCTGTTGCCAGCTGGTCCGGATTGGCGTGGAAGCGCCGCGCGATCGGCTCGTAGATCGGGTCCATGCGCATCGCCATGTCGGCCGTCGTCATCATCGGCGCGTGCCGCCTTGTCGGATCATGCGCGTCGGGCACAGTGCCCTGCGCTTCCGGGTTCGAGGGCGTCCACTGGTGCGCGCCGCCGGGGCCGGTCGTCAGCACCCAGTCCCAGCCGAACAGATTGTCGAGATAGCCATTGTCCCACTGGATGGGATTGTTGGTCCAGGCGCCCTCGATCCCGCTGCTGATGGTGTCCACGCCCACGCCGCTGCCAAAGCTGTTCTTCCAGCCCAGCCCCATCTGCTCGATCGGTGCCCCTTCGGGTTGCGGGCCCACATGCGGCCCCGGGTCTGTCGCGCCATGGCATTTGCCGAAGGTGTGGCCGCCCACCACCAGGGCGACCGTCTCCTCGTCGTTCATCGCCATTCGGGCGAAGGTCTCGCGGATGTCGCGGGCAGAGGCCAGCGGGTCGGGATGGCCGTTGGGGCCTTCCGGGTTCACATAGATGAGGCCCATCTGCACCGCGCCCAGCGGCCCGGCGAGTTCACGCTCGCCGGAATAGCGCTCGTCGGCCAGCCATTCGCCTTCGGGGCCCCAGAAGATGTCGGCCTCGGGCTCCCACACATCGACCCGGCCGCCGGCAAAGCCCGCCGTCTTGCCGCCCATGGATTCGATGGCGCAGTTGCCGGCCAGGATCATCAGGTCGGCCCAGCTGATCGCGCGGCCATATTTCTGCTTGATGGGCCACAGCAGCAGCCGCGCCTTGTCCAGGTTCACATTGTCCGGCCAGCTGTTCAGCGGCGCAAAGCGCTGCGTGCCAGAGCCTGCACCGCCGCGCCCGTCGGCGATGCGGTAGGTGCCGGCCGAGTGCCAGGCCATGCGGATGAACAGCGGGCCGTAATGGCCATAGTCGGCCGGCCACCAGGCCTGCGACGTCGTCATCAGCGCGAAGATGTCCGCCTTCAGCGCGGCAAGATCTAGGTTGCCGAACTCGGCCGCATAATCAAAGCCGGGACCCATCGGGTCCGACAGGGCCGAATGCTGGCGCAGGATCGACAGGTCCAGTCGCTCGGGCCACCACATCGCATTGCTCATGGCCGAAACGATCGCCGTCCGGCTCGCCTTGCTGCCCATCGGGCACTTTGCTTCCACGTTCATTGCGCTCTCCCCATCGGTATCGAGTCTGGATGGGCCCATGCTCCAACGATAGCGGGTCCTGCGTCCAACGATTTCCGTCGCTGACACTTATCGAGTGCCGCCGCTGTCCGCGCCCGAAACAGCTCTGGACAGCAGCGCGACCCTTCGCTTCAACCGGAACGATGGAAACCGGCCCCACCTCGCACAGCTACATCTCCCAGCGCCTCAAGCTCCACTACACGGACTGGGGCAACCCCTCGGCGCCGCCGCTCCTCCTGCTGCACGGCGGGCGCGACCATTGCCGCAACTGGGACTGGACCGCCCAGGCCCTGCGGGACCGCTGGCACATCATCGCCCCCGACTGGCGCGGCCATGGCGACAGCGCCTGGTCACCCGACGGCGAGTACAACACGCTGCCCTACATCTATGATCTCGCCCAGCTGATCCACCAGCTGAAGCTCGCGCCCGTCACCATCGTCGCCCACTCCATGGGCGGCAACATCGCCCTGCGCTACACCGGCCTCTATCCCGAAACGGTCCGCAAGATCGTCGCGATCGAAGGGCTGGGGCCAAGCCCGAAGATGCTGGAAGCGCGCAACGCGCAGGACTTCGCCGAGCGGCTGCGCGACTATATCGGAAAGAAGCGCGCCGCCGCCGGCCGCACCCCGCGCCGCTACGCCACCATCGAGGATGCGCTGAAGCGCATGCAGGACGAGAACACCCATCTCTCCGAAGAACAGGCCCGCCACCTCACCATCCACGGCGCGTCGCGCAACGAGGACGGCACCTGGAGCTGGAAGTTCGACCCCTATCTCAACAACTGGTCCGTCTCCGACATGCCGCAGGACCAGGTCGAGCAGCTGTGGTCGCGCATAGCCTGCCCAACGCTGCTGATGTACGGCGCCAACAGCTGGGCCTCCAACCCGGCCGAGGACGGCCGCATCGCGCATTTTCAAAACGCCCACGTCTCGCTGTTCGAAAATGCCGGCCACTGGCTGCACCACGACCAGTTCAGCCGTTTCATCGCCGAACTGAAGGCCTTCCTCTAGCGGCTTGTTTCGGGTCAGACCTGCAACCGGGCTGTCACCGCCGCGCAACAGAAGCGCAGCCGCCCTTTCGCTGCGCTGCAACAGCAGCCCGCTAACCCCGCCGGATAATCGGTCGACAGGGGGTCAGCATGGGTTTCACATTCGCGTCCGCGCGCGCAACCGCCAGTGTTCTTGCACTCGCAGCTGTTGCATTTGCCGCTCCCTCTCATGCCCAGCAGGCCCCGCTGGCTGCGGCCACGCCCGAAGAAGAGGCCGAAACCATCGTCGTCTTCGCCCCGATCCGCGACGCCCAGGCGCTTGCAATCGCCGAACAGCGCAAGGCCGACAATCTCGTCGCAATCGTGGCGGCTGACTCCATTGGCCGCTTCCCCGACCAGAATTCGGCCGCAGCCTTGGCCCGCCTGCCCGCAGTCGCCGTCCAGCGCGACCAGGGGCAGGAGCGCTACATCCAGGTCCGCGGCGCGCCCAACCGCTGGACCAGCGTCAGCTTCGACGGCGTTCCCGTCATCGGCGTCGACGAGGGCGGTGCCACCCGCGCCTTCCGCTTCGATGCGGTGCCCTCCGTCATCCTCTCGTCGATCGCGGTCAACAAGTCGCTGACGCCGGATCTCCCGGCCGAAGCGGTTGTCGCCCAGATCGACATGCGCACCTATTCCCCGTTAGAGAACAAGGGCTTCTCCGTCTCGGGCGACATCGGCTACGGGTGGATGGAGCTGGGTGGCGGCCAGCAGCGCCAGGGGTCCTTGCGCGCCTCCTGGTCGAACGACACATGGGGCTTCGTCGTTGCCGGCTCGCACTATCTGCGCGACCAGATCACCGACAACCGCGAATTCGCCTACGACGCCACCAACACGGTTTCGACCTTCGATTTCCGCAACTATCTCCTCACGCGGGAAAACAACGGCGCATCGGCCGGCGTGGAGTTCCGCCCCGCCGACGGCCAGAAGCTGTTCGTGAAGCTCGTCTGGTCCGAGTTCAAGGACCATGAGCAGCGCAACCAGTATGTCTTCAACCTGGCAGGCGCCCAGGCCGGCGGCACCCGCACCAACGACAGCGGCAGCCTTGTCGGTGTCCCCGTGCGCGGCACCCAGAGCGACGGCTTCTATTCGAACAGCAACCTGATCCTGACCGGCGGCGGCGACCATGAATTCGCCAGCGACTGGAAGGCCGACTGGCGCCTCAACTACACCCGGATCGAGAACAGCACCGACCTGCCGCTGATCCTGCAGAACCAGCAGTTCAACCGCCTGAACCGCCCATCGCTCACCTACACCCGCGACAACCCCGACCTGCCGATCGTGCAGCTGTTCACCACGGTCCCGGGAACGCCGCCGGCTGCCTTTGCGCAGGGCAACGCCACGCGCGCCCTCAACCAGGCCGGTTTCGATCTCAACATCGCGCTCCCGCTGGAATCCGAGATCGTGGCCGACAGCTACACCGGCAAGGTGGACTTCGACGGCACGCTCGGCACGCTTCCCGTGCGCTTCGGCCTGCAATATGACACCCGCGACATCAACGGGAACGTCCTGGCAACCTCCACCCAGGTGGTCGTGCCGGGCCTTCCCGCCGGCGCCTATGTCACCACCCGCCCCTGGCGCACCAACTTCCCCAGCGGCATGCAGTTCTTCTATATCGACAACCAGCGCCTCCGCGCCGACCTGCAGCGCTCGCTCGACACGCTGGAAGCGCAAGGCCGCTACGACCCGGCCAACAACATCCGACCGATCGACCGCTACGAGATCGACGAGAAGCTGTTCGCCGCCTATGGGCGCGCCACCTGGGAAATCGGGCCGGGCCAGATCGTCTTCGGCGCCCGGCTCGAGAATTTCCGGCAGACCTCGGCCGGCGCGGTCCAGATCGGCAGCACCTTCGCGCCGCTCGAAGTGTCCAGCAACCGCTGGGACCTCTTCCCCAGTGTCAACGCCAAGTTCGACCTGTCCGACGACATCGTCGCCCGCGCCTCCTTCCAGCGCGGTGTCGCACGCCCCTCCTTCGGCCAGGTCCGGGTGGGCGCTGCCATCAGCGACACCAGCACGCCGGGCACCGTTACCGGCGGCAACCCGAACCTGAAGCCCGAATACACCTGGGGCACCGACGCCAGCGTCGAATATTATCTCCCCGGCGACGGCCTGCTCTCGGTCTCGGGCTTCTACCGCTGGGTCGACAATGTCCTCTACGACAGCCGCACCACCGTCGGCGACGACCGCTACAACATCGATGGTGTCGACCGCTCGGGCTATGACTTCATCTCCACCCTCAATGGCGACAAGGGCAAGCTCTATGGCCTGGAGTTCGCCTATCTCCAGCAGTGGACCTTCCTGCCCGGCCCGCTCGCCGGCTTCGGCTTCCAGGGCAATGTCGCCTTCATCGGCGGCAGCTTCGACACGCCCGACCGGCAGGGCGCCGACTTCCCCGGCACCTCCGACACCGTCGTCAACGCGTCCCTCTTCTACGAGATGTTCGGCCTGTCGGCCCGCCTCTCCTACCAGTGGCGCTCCGACTGGGTCGACACGCTCGGCGGGCTCGGCGTCGGCTCGGCCGGCGACGAACGGCGCGACGCCTATGCCAACCTCGATCTTGCCATCCGCTTCCAGCTCACCCCGAACATCGGCCTGTTCTTCGACGCCAACAACCTGACCGACGAAGTCTATGTCGCCTACCAGGGGGCGCGCGAACGGCCGACCGAAGTCGAACAGATCGGCCGCCGCTTCATGGGCGGCGTTCGCTTCAACTTCTGAGCCCCCCCTTGCGGAGAGCTGCCATGCTGCACCGGATCCTTGTCGTCGCCTTTCTCGCCGCTGCTGCGCCGCTCGCGCCCTGGTCGGCACCGGCAGCCGCCCGAACGCAGCAGGCCGAAGCCGTCGCG
>JBGTBK010000370.1:0-9916 GCA_041749355.1 Sandaracinobacter sp.
CTGTTCGAGGAACTGGGCTTCTATTATGTCGGGCCGATCGACGGCCACAATATGGACGTGCTGGTTCCCATCCTGGAAAACATCCGGGATGCGGCCGAAGGCCCCTGCCTGATCCATGTCGTCACCAAGAAGGGCAAGGGCTACGCGCCTGCCGAGGCGGCCGCCGACAAATATCATGGCGTGGTGAAGTTCGACGTCGTCACCGGCAAGCAGCACAAGCCCGCGCCGGGCGGCCCACCCAGCTACACCCAGGTGTTCGCCGACGCACTGGTCGCCGAGGCAAAGAACGATCCCAAGGTCGTCGCGATCACGGCCGCCATGCCGTCTGGCACCGGTCTCGACCGCTTCCAGAAAGCCTTCCCCGACCGCACCTTCGATGTCGGCATCGCCGAACAGCATGCCGTCACCTTCGCGGCCGGTCTTGCCGCGCAAGGCTTCCGCCCCTGGGCTGCCATCTATTCCACCTTCCTGCAGCGCGCCTATGACCAGGTGGTCCACGACGTCGCGATCCAGAACCTGCCGGTCCGCTTCGGCATCGACCGCGCCGGCCTCGTCGGCGCCGACGGCAGCACCCACGCCGGCAGCTTCGACGTCACCTACCTCGCGACTCTCCCCAATTTCGTCGTGATGGCCGCCGCCGACGAGGTCGAACTCGTCCATATGGTGCACACCGCCAACCAGCATGACAGCGGCCCCATCGCGGTCCGCTACCCGCGCGGCGAAGGCGTCGGCCTCGAACTGCCCAAGACCCCGCAGCGCCTCGAGATCGGCAAGGGCCGCATCGTTCGCGACGGCAAGAAGGTCGCCATCCTCTCGCTCGGCACCCGCCTGCACGAGGCGCTGAAGGCGGCCGACGAGCTCGACGCCAAGGGCCTCAGCACCACGGTCGCGGACATGCGCTTCGCAAAGCCGCTGGACGAAGCCCTCATCCGCAAGCTCTGCCAGAGCCACGAGGTGGTCATCACCATCGAGGAAGGCGCAATCGGCGGCTTCGGCGCGCACGTCCTCACGCTGGCGTCAGATGAAGGCCTGACCGACAGCGGCCTCAAGATCCGCACCATGCGCCTGCCCGACATCTTCCAGGAGCATGAAAACCCGGTGAAGCAATATGCCGAAGCGGGGCTGGACGCGGCGGGAATCGTCAAGACAGTCCTCACGGCGCTTCGCCACAACAGCGTAGAGGTGACAGAGGGCGCGCGGGCGTGAGTGATGAGTTTTGACCCGGTCTCTGCCAAACGGTCAAAAGACATATTTGCCGATCTGATCTGGCCGATTTGGCGTGGACGGCTGGAAGGATCAGAGCTAGTCAGCGTCGAGTGTTCCGAACACTACACAGATGGATTTCTGGACTACAGTGGTGTTGATGCCTTTTTTCGCCGGAAAGGCAGCCAGATCCCAATTCCGTTGGCATCACGCACAGAGTTCGCCAAATCCGAGAATGCGGACACTCGAAGTTCACTTCCACGCCGATTTACTATCAGATATCAGAAGCTCGGAAAAAATGGATGGCACAGTGACACCGAGTTTGGCCGACTGACGTCTGCAGTACGCTATCCCGAGTGTATGCGATTTTTGCCATTTCGGCACATCCATTCATTCATCTGGGACAAAGGAGGGCTCCCACAACTGGTTTGCACCCATTCCATATGTAGCCAAACGTTTGCCCAGTACTTGGCACGTTTGCAGAGTGAGAAAAATCTGGACATTACGCAGACGCGGCGTGGCGACGCAAAGTTCGTCAGGGTATACTTGGATAGGTTAAACGCTGCTGGAGTTTCCTTTCTGACGCTGCCCTGATTGACAGATCTCTGCATTGATATACGTTACAGCAGCGTATATCCAAAGGACCCCGCCATGCAGGTCGCCAAATGGGGCAACAGCCTCGCCATTCGAATCCCCGCTTCCGTGGCCACGGTCCTCGGCCTCAAGGAAGGCGACGATGTTGCCGTCAAGGCAGGCGACGACAAGTCGCTGATCCTCACCGTATCTGCCAGCAGGGATGAAATCCTTTCACGCCTGCGCGAGTTCCGGGGCACTCTCCCCCCCGGCTGGAAATTCGATCGAGAGGAAGCGAACGCGCGCGGCTCGTATGAAGACGGCCAAGCCGACGCTGCCGAGTGAGTGCCTTCCTCGACAGCAACATCCTGCTCTACGCAATCGGCAGTGACGCGGCGAAAGCCGACCGTGCGGACTCACTCGTCCGTGCCGGTGGCACCATAAGCGTGCAGGTGCTGAACGAAATCGCCAATGTCTGTGTCCGCAAGCGGGGTCTCCCGCTGGAACGGGTCAACCAGCTGCTTGGCCTCTTCAAGGACCTGCTGCAGGTCGTGCCGGTCACGGTGGACACGCATGATCTCGCAATGGAGATGGTGGCGCGCCACAGGATTGCCGTCTGGGACGCCAACATCGTTGCCGCAGCCCTCCTGGCCGGCTGCGAAACACTCTGGTCCGAGGACATGCACGACGGCTTCGTGATCGACAGCCGCCTCACCATCCGAAACCCCTTCGCCTGATGGCCAAGACTCGCGCAGACCAGCTCCTCGTCGAGCGCGGCCTCGCCGAAAGCCGGACGCGTGCGCAGGCGCTGATCATGGCCGGGCTGGTGTTTGTTGGCGAGCGCAAGCTCGCCAAGGCGGGCGAGATGCTGGCCGCCGACGCTGTCCTCGACGTGCGCGGGAAGGACCATCCCTGGGTCTCGCGCGGGGGCCTGAAGCTCGATCATGGCCTCACCCATTTCGCACTCGACGTGACCGGCGCGGTGGCGCTCGATGTCGGCTCCTCGACAGGCGGCTTCACCGACGTGCTGCTCACCCGCGGGGCGGCGAAGGTCTTCGCCGTCGACGTCGGCACCAACCAGCTGGCTTGGAAGCTGCGGCAGGACCCCCGCGTGGTGGTTCGGGAACAGACCAACGCCCGCGCACTGACGGCCGCACACATCCCCGAGCCTGTCGATGTCGTGGTCTGCGACGCCAGCTTCATCGCGCTTGCAAAGGTGCTCGACGTGCCGCTGGGATTCGCCCGCGACGGCGCGCACTTGGTCGCGCTGGTGAAGCCCCAGTTCGAAGCCGGGCGCGCAGAGGTCGGCAAGGGGGGCGTGGTGCGGGATGCGGCCGTACACGAGCGGGTGTGCGCGGAGGCTGCTGCGTGGGTTTCGGGCAAGGGGTGGCTGGTCTTGGGGATCACGCCCTCGCCCATCACCGGGCCCGAGGGGAATGTGGAGTTTCTGCTGGGGGCGGTGAAGGGGCCGGCCGTCGGCAAAGCCGACGAGTCCGGCTGAAGGGATAGTAAGAAGAAAAAGCGCGGCAAAGCCGCGCCGTCGGACACGCAGAAAAGGCCGGGGTCGAAACCCCGGCCTTTCTCGTGCCGTCGGTGTCGAACGGCGAGCCCGCCGATCAGTGCTGCGCACTGACGGCGGCCGCCTTCGCGACTTACGCCGCGATCGACTTCTTCACCGTCTCAGCCGCAACCGCCATCCGCGAGGAGATCGGCTGCACCACGTCGCCGGCCAGCTTCATCCAGGTCTCGGAGAAGTGGCTCATGTTGGCAACGGCCTTGTCGAACTGCGCCTTGGCGAAGTCGTTCTGCGCGGCCATCATTTCGTTCGGCGTCTTGGCCGACGTCATCGCCTTGAAGGCAGCCTGGGCTTCTTCAACCGACTTCTTGCTGGTCTCGACCATGTGCGAGGTCAGCGTCTCGGCGCCGGCCGCGGCGGCCTTGGCGCTCTCGATCATCGCTTCGACATTGCCCTTGGCGAATTCGGTCATCTCGGTCATCGACTTCATGTTCTTCTCCATCATGTCCTTGACCTTGGCGGTCATTTCGGTGGTCGCCTTCTCCATCGCGGGGGCAATGGCTTCGAAGGGCTTGGCAAGCGTTTCATTCGTCATCTTGAATTCCTTGGGAACAGGGGGAACCGCAGCGGCAACCGCCGCCGGAGAGATCGTCTTTGCAACCTTGGGCTTTGATGCCTTCACCGCGACCGGCTTCGCAGCGACAGGCGCCACTTCAACCACCTTCGGCGCAGGCACTGCCTTCAGAACCGGAGCCTTTGCAGCAGCAGGCTTTGCCACTGAAGTCTTGCGGGCAACGGGCCGGGCAACAGCTGGCGTGGTCGAAACCGTTACGGCCTCATTCGTGACAGCAGGCTCCACCGGAGCAACCTTGGCAACAGTCTTGCGGGCAGGTTTGGCATCGGCCACTTGGACGAACTCCTCTATTGCTGCGATGCACAATAAACCCTCCAGGCAGCTTTTGCAAGCCGGAAATGGTGCAGTGCAGCAAGAGCAAATGCTGCACCCGAACGCCCTAGTGCCCCACCTCAACCCGCGCCACGCCCGACGCAGCAAGCTGCGCGTCGATCACTGCCTTCAGCCGCTCCAGCGCGTCCGCATCCGTCGCTTCGGCGCGCGCCACCAGCACATCCTGGGTGTTCGACGCCCGCAGCAACCACCAGCCGTCGGGCGTGTTCACCCGCGCGCCATCGGTGTCGTTCACCTGCGCGCCTTGCGCCTTCAGCCGGGCAAGAACTTCCTCCACCACAAGGAACTTGCGCTCTTCCGAACAGGCAAAGCGCATCTCCGGCGTGTTGACCATTGGCGGCATCGCGCTCTTCAGCGCAGTCAGCGATCCACCCAGTTCGCCAACCGCCTCGATCAGCCGGATTGCAGCATAAAGCGCATCGTCGAAGCCATACCAGCGATGCTTGAAGAAGATGTGCCCGCTCATCTCGCCGGCCAACGGCGAGTCCACTTCCTTCATCTTCGCCTTGATCAGGCTGTGCCCGGTCTTCCACATCAGCGGCTTGCCGCCCAGCTCCGCCACCCGGTCGTACAGCGCCTGGCTTGCCTTGACGTCGGCGATGATGGTCGACCCCGGCACCTCCTTCAGCACCGGCTCGGCCAGGATCGCAAGCAGCTGGTCGCCCCACACCACCCGGCCTTCGCCATCGATCGCACCGATGCGGTCGCCATCGCCGTCGAAGGCAATGCCGAAGTCGAGACCCAGCTCGGCCACCAGCTGCCGCAGGTCTGCCAGATTGGCTTCCATGGTCGGATCCGGATGGTGGTTCGGGAAGTCGCCGTCGATCTTCGTGAACAGCGCGTGGTGCTCACCGGGCAGCGACTTCAGCAGCAGCTCCAGCGCCTCGCCCGTCGCCCCGTTGCCGGCATCCCAGCCGATCCGGAACGGCTTGCAGCGGCTGCCCTCCTGCAGACGCTCCACATAGCGCTCCAGAAGCCGCACCTCCCGGCTGCTGCCCTGCCCCGTCTCCCAGTCGCCGGCAGCCGCAGCCACGCCCAGCGCACGGATGTCGTCGCCGAAGAAAGGCCGGTCCTTCAGCAGCATCTTGAAGCCGTTGTAGTCGGGCGGATTGTGGCTGCCGGTGATCATCACGCCGCCATCGGCCCCGAGTTCGGGCACCGAGAAATAGAGCATGCCGGTCGAACCGAGCCCGATCCGGATCGCCTCGCAGCCGGACGCGATCAGCCCTTCCACCAGCGCACGCTCCAGCCGCGGCGAGCTGTGCCGACCATCAAAGCCAACGCACACCCGACTCCCGCCGGCACGCCGGACCACGGTCCCGAACCCCCGCCCGATCGCATGCGCGTCCTGTTCGCCAAGCGTCTCGCCGATTATGCCGCGAATGTCATATTCGCGAAGGCTGGTTGGATGGAAGTCGTGGCTTTGCATCAGTCACCCCTCGATAACGGGCGGCCGCCCGGCGGCTGTGCTGCCTTGCAACACAGTCAGCCCGGGCAATAGGAGGCGCAGGGAATCCGCGTCAACTGCGCGGCGGAAGCTTCGCGATCAGCAAGTCCCTGGCCGCGTTCACCCGGTGCGCCAGCTCTGCGGTGCCGCCCTTGTCGGGGTGCACCTGTGCGATCAGTCGCCGGTGGGCCGCATTGATTTCCTCGGCGTCGGCATTCAGGCCCACGCCAAGCAGCTGCCGCGCCTCGATCTCGTCGATCGGCCGAACCGCCACCCGCGACCGCATCCAGCCGGCATAGCCCAAAGCTGCGGTCGCGGCTCCAAGCGCAAGTCCCGGCACCATCTGCCCGCGCGCCGTCAGCCACAGCGAAAGCCCCGCTCCGCCGGCAACAGCCAGCTTGCGGCCGGCATCGGCTCCAAGATGTCCCTTCCACCAGAGCCAGCCGACAGCGCCGACCAGCAGCAGCGCGACCAGGCCCATCAGGCAGCCGCATCCTGCACAGGCGCCAGTGGCAACTGCAGGGCCCCGATCAGCTCTCTCAGCTCGGCGCGCGCCGCAATGTGGCTCATCGAAGCTTCTTCCACATGCGCCATGTCGAGCAGCGTAAGGCCGCGCGGAAACAGTTCGCGATAGATCACCCGTTCGGAAAGGCCGGGCACCACCCGGAAGCCGATGCGCTTCGAAAGCTCTTCAAGGGCAGTCCCAACCCGGCGCCGGTTGCGCGCTTCCAGCGGCGACAGGCGGTTGCGCAGCACCACCCAGTCCACCGTGCCGCCGTCGTCCTTGGCCCGCTGCTGCCGCGACTTCCACACCAGTTCGGCATAGAAGCTCGGCCGCACAACCTTGTAGGTTTCCGGATCGACCTGCCCCAACAGGTCGAAATCGATGAAGCTGTCGTTGATCGGCGTGATCAGCGTGTCCGCCCGTGCGATCGCTGCCCGCCCGATCTCGGAATCACGGCCCGGCGTGTCGATCACCACCACGTCAAGATCGGCCTTCACAAGCATGTCCAGCGCGCCTGTCGACCCATCCCCCAGCACGGTCACCGGCACCTGGAACAGGTCCAGACCCTGGCGCTCGGCCCAGCTCTTGCGATTCTCGAAATAGCGCGCAGTCGTCTGCTGGCGATGATCCAGATCGGCCACGGCAATGCGCTGCCCGCTGCCGGCCAGCGCCATCGCGATGTGAACGGCGGTCGTCGACTTGCCCGACCCGCCCTTCTCGTTGCCCAGCACGATCACGTGCGGGCCGCCCCGTCCACCCTCGCGCGACATTCGCCCAATCCCCACCCCGGGGAGACCCGTGATTGACATTCCGCCCTGCCTCCGGCGATTGCCGACCCATCGTCGGCGTACCAACCGCCTCATGCGGTCTCGAGCAGCCATTCGTCAATCTAACCGAACCCGGCACAAGGAAACACATGGATACAGCACGAACGGTTGTTGCGCTCAGGACCCGGATTCGCGCCTGGCGTGCCGCGGGAGAGCGAATCGCCCTCGTGCCAACCATGGGTGCGCTGCACGCGGGGCATCTCTCGCTGGTCGCCAACGGCCGCCGCCGCGCCCACCGGGTGGTTGCAAGCATCTTCGTGAATCCCAAGCAGTTCGGCGCCAACGAAGATCTCGATCGCTACCCCCGGCAAGAGGCCCGCGACGCCGCCATGCTGCGCGAAGCCGGCTGCGACCTGCTCTTCCTGCCGCCGCCCGATGCCGTCTATCCGGCCGGCTTTGCAACAAGCGTCAGCGTCTCGGGTCTCGACCGATCAATGGAAGGCGCGTCGCGCCCGGGCCATTTCGACGGCGTGGCGACCGTCGTCACCAAACTGCTCCTTATGGCCTTCCCCGACGTCGCCATCTTCGGCGAAAAGGACTGGCAGCAACTCGCCATCATCCGCCGGCTTGCAACAGACCTCAACATTCCGGTCGAGATCATCGGTGCACCGATCATCCGCGATCCCGACGGCCTCGCGATGAGCTCGCGCAACGCCTATCTTGCGCCACAGCACCGGGCGGTCGCCGGCTCGCTCTATCGCACCCTTCAGGCGGCAGCCGCCACCATCAGCAGCGGCGCTGCAGTCGCCGACACCCTGTCGGCCGCCCGCGCCGCGCTTGAATCAGCCGGCTTCGCGATCGACTATCTGCTGCTGGCCGACGAGCAGACGCTGCAGCCACTCGATCGCGCCCTGCCCGGCGGCAGACTGTTTGCCGCAGCCCGTCTCGGCACCACCCGCCTTCTCGACAATCTTCCGGTCCTCCCGGCGTGAAGATTCCCTTCCAGATCGTGGATGTCTTCACCGACCGTCCGCTTGCCGGCAACCAGCTCGCAGTCGTCACCGACGCACGCGGCCTTGGCACGGCCACGATGCAGGCCATCGCCCGCGAGTTCAACTTTGCCGAAACCAGCTTCATTCTGCCCCCCGCGGACCCCGCGAACGACGCCCATGTCCGCATCTTCACCCCGGAAGAGGAAATGCCCTTCGCCGGCCACCCCAATGTCGGCACCGCCTTCGTGGTCGCGCGGATGGGCCAGCTCTTCGGCCGCCCGGTCGCCGACACGCTGCGCTTCGAGGAGCAGGCCGGCCTCGTCCAACTCGAGGTCATCCGCGATGGGGACAGGATCAGCGGCGCCCGCTGCCGGGCACCACGCCCGCTTTACATCGGCGCTGGAGTCGAACCCAGCACCGTGGCCGAGCTTGCAGGCCTTGCCGAAAGCGACATCCTGACCGGCCGCTTCAGCCCCTGCTTCGCCTCGGTCGGCGCCGAATTCCTGCTCGCCGAAGTCAGCGCGGATGCCCTTGAACGCGCGCGCCCAATCACTGCAGCATTTGCCCAGCACGAAGGAAAGATCGGGCAGAGCGTCGGCCTCATGGGCCTCCACCTCCACGTGCGCGACCCGAACGAACCGACGCGGCTCGACGTGCGCATGTTCGCGCCCCTGTCGGGCGTGCCGGAGGACCCGGCAACCGGCGCTGCCGCTGCCGCCCTTGGCGCCTTCCTCAACAGCCTGGCACCTGCCGAAACCCGTTTCACCCTCTTCCAGGGGCGCCACATCGGCCGCCCCTCGACGCTTCTGGTCGAGGCCAGCCCGCAGCAAGTCTGGATCGGCGGTGGCTGCGCCTTCTTCGCGTCGGGCGCGCTTTCCCTGGCATGAGCCTTGCCGACGCCGTCGAGCGGGCAAAAGCCCACGCCCCTTTCCTGGCCGGCCTCATCCGCCGCGAGCCCGACCTTCTGGCCCTGATGGAAGCGCGCGGCTTCGACGCCGCAATCGGCATGGCGCTCGCCCGCCTCAACCCCGCCGATCCATCCCGCACCGTCCGCGAAGCCCGATCGGGCGTTGCGCTGACCGTGGCGCTTGCTGACCTGTCGGGTGCCTGGAGCCTGGAACAGGTGACCGGCGCACTGACGGCCTTTGCCGACACGGCGCTCGATTTTACGATCACTGCCGCCTTTGCCGATCGCGGCCAGAAACCCCGCGGGCTTGCTGCGCTCGCGCTCGGCAAGATGGGCAGCCACGAGCTCAACTACTCGTCCGACATCGACCTCATCTTCCTGCACGATCCCGAAACGCTCCCCACCCGCGATGGCGAGGACCCGACCGATGCGGCCGTCCGCCTTGTGCGCCGCGTCGTCACCCTTCTCTCCGAACGCACCGCAGACGGCTATGCGCTGCGCGTCGACCTGCGCCTTCGCCCGGATCCGGATTCCACCCCCTCCTCGCTGCCGGTGGGCGCTGCCGAGCATTATTACCAATCGCAGGCGCTGGCCTGGGAACGCTCCGCCTTCATCCGCGCCCGCGCGGCAGCCGGCGACATCACCCTGGGCAACCGCTTCCTCGCCGACATCCAGCCCTTCATCTGGCGCCGCAGCCTCGACTATTCCGCGCTGGCCGAAATCCGTGAGGTCAGCCACCAGATCCGCGACCATTTCGCCGAGACCCAAGCGCTCGGCCCGGGCTTCGACCTGAAGCGCGGCCGCGGCGGAATCCGCGAATGCGAATTCTATGCCCAGGTCCACCAGATGATCTTCGGCGGCCGCGACCCCAGCCTGCGCGCCGGCGCCACCATGGAAGCGCTTGAAGCCCTCACCGCCGCGGGCCGGATTGCTCCCGAGGACGCCCGCGTCCTCGCAGACGCCTACCGCCACCACCGCACGCTCGAACACCGCATCCAGATGGTCGCAGACCAGCAGACCCACGCCATCCCCAAGCTCG
>JBGTBK010000371.1:0-2028 GCA_041749355.1 Sandaracinobacter sp.
GACCAGCTAAGGATCGTAGCCTTGGTAGGCCTTTACCCCACCAACTAGCTAATCCTACGCGGGCTCCTCCTTGGGCGATAAATCTTTGGACTTACGTCATTATCCGGTATTAGCAGTCATTTCTAACTGTTATTCCGAACCCAAGGGCAGATTCCCACGCGTTACGCACCCGTGCGCCACTAGACCCGAAGGTCTCGTTCGACTTGCATGTGTTAGGCATGCCGCCAGCGTTCGTTCTGAGCCAGGATCAAACTCTCAAGTTCATTTCCGAAACGAACCCAGGGGAAAACCCAGGATCGATCCGTTTCAAGGAGCTTATCTCTGCACAACGTCTACTGACTTAATTGCAGACCGTGATCCGAAAATCACGACCTGTCACAAGCGTATGCGTCGAGACATATAGACAAGCTTAGTTTCACGACACCCGAGCCTTGAAGCCCCGGGGCGTGGAACCGCCGTCCACATGTCCCTTCATATAACCAACGATGAGAAAGAGCGACGCTTACCCCCACCGGCTTTTAACCACCGGCCAAACCCTTCGGTCTGTTGGGAGGTCGACCCCATCTCCGCTCCCGTCCCTGCTGGTCTGCCTGGTGGCAAACCCTCGTGGGCGGCGGCGAAGTCGGCGTCGACTGCGGAGGCGGCATATGGCGATGCCGTCCCCACCCGTCAACAACTTTTTTCTGCAACATCCGCCTTTTTCGAAGCGGCGACGCAGAACGCTGTCGAGCCCCCAACTATACGCAATTTCCGCAAAGCTTCAAGCCGTGGCGATGTAATCCTTCAGCGCCAGCGCCTCCTGCTCCGCCTGTTCGATCCGCCGCTTCACCAGGTCCCCGATCGACACGATTCCCACCAATTGATCCGATTCCACCACCGGGAGGTGCCGAATCCGCCGATCGGTCATCAGCTCCATCGCATCGCACACGCTGTCCTGCAGGCGAATCGTGATCACCGGCGCCGTCATCACCGCCCGCGCCCGCAGCCCCATCACATCGCCTGCGTGCTCCGAAAGACAGCGGATGATGTCCCGCTCCGAAACGATTCCCACCGGCTGGCCATCTTCCACCACCAGCACGGCACCGATTCGCCGCTCCACCAGCACGCCCACGATCTCGGCAACACTCGAGTCGGGCGCAACGCTCGCCACGGCACGCCCCTTGTCGTTGAGAACAGTCGAAATTCCCATGAAACCACTCCTCCCGATACCAGTCTCCGCAAACTCCCGGCTTGAATGTCATCCAAATGCCTCGGATTGGAAAGCCATGACGACACCCGACACTCCGCAACCGACCGCAGCCGAAATCCGCTTCGCCCACGCGAAGGTGCGATTCGCCCGGCTGATGAAGCTGATGTTCGGCGCCAGCCTGCTGGTGCTCGTCGCGGCCTTCGCCTGGCTCCATGCCAGCGGCACGCCCATGCCGCTGCCGTTCATCGGCGCGATCGCCTTTGCCGTGATCGGATCTTTGATGCTGGCGGCAGCCCTCATGGGCCTCGTCTTCTTCTCGGCCGCCTCGGGCGCCGACGATTCGGTCGACAAGCTCGACCCCTAGCACCACGCACCGAGCGTCAGGGGATCAGCGCCCGCGCCTCCCAGTCGACGCGGCCGCCCGCGAGCAGACCAGGTCGAGCTTCTCCCCGGCGATGCCGCTCCGGCCCCAGCCAGAGCCATTCCAGGCGCGCAGCCGCAATCTCGATCAGCGTGAAGTTGTCGGCACCATCCCCATCGATGGCAACTTCCCCCGCGCCTGCCACCCCCCCTGGCGGCTCGATCGTCGCATAGTTGCGCCTTGCCGGCTCGGGCACACGGGCCCAGGCCTCGGCCAGCACTTCCAGGTCTGCCTCGATCCGGGCAGTCCCCTCCAGCCGCAGCTGCAAGGCCCGGCGCGCGTCATAGAATGTCAGCGCCAGCCGCGGCTCCGCACAAAGCTCGGCCACCTTGGCCGACCGCTTGTCGCTGTGAAGCCACAGAAGGCCGGCCACAGGGTCAACCCGGCGAAGCACCAGCACCCGAGCCCGCGGGGCGCC
>JBGTBK010000372.1:0-3810 GCA_041749355.1 Sandaracinobacter sp.
CGCGCTCGATGCGCGCCAGCGTGCGAAGGCTTGCGGCCTGCACGTCCGGATCGCCGGCAGCGGCCGCCAGGTGCAGGAAGCGTTCGGCACCCTGCCGGTCGCCCTGCAGGAACAGCGACAGGCCGTAATTGTTCAGCAGGACCGGCGAGGTGGGGTCGATCCCCAGCGCCGTTTCGTAATGCAGCCGGGCATCCTCGAAGCGGCCAAGGCGGTCGAAGCAGACCGCAATGCCGTTCAGCGCGTCGATCGACTCGGGGTCCTGCGCAAGCGCCTGCCGATAGGCCTGCAGCGCCTGGGTCGGGTTGTTCTGGGCCAGCAGCGCCCGGCCATGCGCCCGGGCGGCTTCTGCCGTCGCGCCTGCGATCGGGTCGGGCCCGGTCATCCGGACTTTGGCGAGATCTTCCGTCTTCGCGTCAGCTGCGCCATGGCCGGCAAGCGCCGCACCAAGCGCCGCAAGGGATCCGATGCTGGAAGCCGGCCTGCCCATCAGCCACCGATGTCGATTGCGGAAATCTGGATGTAGGCGGGCAGCCCCAGCACGCCGACCATGGTGGGCAGCAGGAACACGACCAGCGGCACAGACATCAGCACCGGCAACCGCATGGCCTTTTCCTCGGCCCGCATCCGCCGCGCTTCGCGCATTTCGCCGGCATAAACCTTCAGCGCCTGCCCGATCGAGGCGCCCAGCTTGTCAGACTGGATCACCAGCGTCGCGAACGACTGGATTTCGGGAACGCCGCTCTTCTTGGCCATGTTCTTCAGCGCGTCCGCCCGGGCGCGGCCGGCGCGCAGTTCCAGCGACACGCCGGCAAACAGCCGGGCAAGCCTTGGGTGCAGGTTCACGATTTCCTGACCCACCCGGGCAAAGCAGGCATCCACGCCAAGCCCGGCTTCCACGCACACCAGCATCAGGTCGAGCGCGTCGGGAAAGCCGTTCAGCGTTTCGGTGCGGTTGCGATCGGCCCGGCTGCTGACCACGAGGTTCGGCAGGTAGAGGCCCACAGCGGCTGCGCCCACGATCGTCATGTAGAGCTTCGTCGTCGACAGCGCGGTGCCCGACAGCATCACGAAGGCATAGGCGATCACCGGCAGCGCAAGCGCAAGCACGGTGCGCGCCAGCACGAAGGCGCGAACGGCATAAGGCTGGTGATAGCCGGCCATCGCCAGCCGCTCCCGCACCAGCGGCGCCTTCTCGTCGTCCAGCGAAAGGCCGCGGCTTTCCACTTCGGCCACCAGCCGGGCCCAGATGTTCATGGTGGTGTCGTTGCGCAGGCTCTGCGAGGCCCCACCCGCCCCCGCAATCGCCGCCGTGCCTCCCGTCGTCGACATGCGGGCGGCAAGGTCCACCTTGGGGCGGAACATCGGTGCAACGGCCAGCACGCCCAGAACCACGGCTGCGAAGATCAGCACCAGGATGGCGATGTTCAGGATTTCGGGGCTCATCGGTGTCAGACCTTCAGGTCGATCAGCTTGCGGATGATCATCATGCCGGTCGAGTACCAGCCGATGATGGCCAGCATCCCGGGCATGAAGCGCGGGTCGCTTGCGGCATCCATGTAGAAGCCCGGATTGGTCGACAGCACGAAGGCAAAGGTGCCGACCGGAAGCACCGACAGCACCACGGCCGTCATCTTGCCTTCCGACGCCAGCGCGCGGACCTTCAACACCATCGAGTTCCGGTCGCGGATCACATTCGCCAGGCCCTCCAGGATGTCGGCCAGGTTGCCGCCCGTTTCCGCCTGGATGGCAACGCAGACCGCGAACATCCGGAGGTCGGTCGTCTGGATCCGGTCGGCCATGTTGTCGAGCGCGTCGCGCAGGTCATAGCCATAGCTGATCTCGGCCACCACCATCGCGAACTCCGACCCGATCGGGTCCGGCATTTCCTCGACCAGCAGGTCGAGCGCACCGGTGACGGGGTGACCGGCGCGAAGGCCGCGCACGAAGATGTCGAGCGCGACCGGGAACTGCTCCTCGATCTTCTTCATCCGCTGGGTTGCCTTGCGGTCGAGGAAGCCGAGCGGAATGACCACCCCAAGGCCGACTGCAAGCGCGGCCACGACAAGCCAGGTGCTGGCCGAACCGAGCATATTGGCAAAGCCCAGCCCGATCGGAGCTGCAATCGCGATCGCGACAGTCACCATCGCCATGATGGCGATGAAGCGCTCGGGCGTCATCCGCACGCCGGCCTGCTTCAGCTTGGTTTCCAGCTTGCCCAGATGCTCGCCGATGAAGGTCTCGCTGCGCTCCACCCCGCCCAGCTTCAGCGAGGCTTCCACCTGTGCGTGCAGCCCGCCCGAGCGGAGCTGCTCCAGCCGGCGGCCGACCCGGCTGCGCGGCGCATGGACGTCCTGATAATAATACCAGGCTCCCTCCACCAGAAGCACGACGCCAAGGAACAGGGCGCCAAGGAAGAGGATGTTGCTGCCGGTCATGTCAGGCAGCCGAATCCATGCGGCGATAGGGGTCGAACAGGTGCGGCGGCAGGTGGATGCCGCGCGCGCCCAGATATTCCATGAACTTGGGCCGGATTCCGGTCGGCTTCAGCTCGGCAATCACATTGCCCTGGGCGTCGATGCCCTGCCGGTCGAAGCGGAAGATCTCCTGCAGCAGCACGGTCTCGCCTTCCATGCCGGTCACTTCGGCAAGCGAGGTCAGGCGGCGTTTGCCGTCCGAAAGCCGCTCCAGCTGGATCACCACCTGGATCGCCGATGCGATCTGCGAGCGCGCGGCCTTGGGGCTGATTTCCAGCCCCGACATGCCGATCATCTGCTCGAGGCGGGACAGCGCGTCGCGCGGGGTGTTGGCGTGGATCGTCGTCATCGAGCCGTCGTGGCCGGTGTTCATGGCCTGCAGCATGTCGAAGGCCTCGCCGCCCCGGCACTCGCCAAGCACGATCCGGTCGGGACGCATCCGCAAGGAGTTCTTCACCAGGTCGCGCTGGTTGATCTCGCCCCGGCCCTCGATGTTGGCAGGCCGGGTTTCCAGCCGGATCACGTGCCGCTGCTGCAGCTGCAGCTCGGCCGAATCCTCGATGGTCACGATCCGCTCATGCTCGCCGATGGAGGCCGACATGGCGTTCAGCATCGTGGTCTTGCCCGAGCCCGTCCCGCCCGAGATCAGCACGTTGCGCCGGCCCTTCACCACCGCGCGCAGCGTTTCGGCGCAGGCTTCCGGCATGGCGCCGATCGAGACCAGCTTTTCCATGTTGATCGGGATCTTGGCGAACTTCCGGATGGTCAGGATCGGCCCGTCCACCGCAAGCGGCGGGATGATCGCGTTCACCCGGCTGCCGTCGGGCAGGCGGGCGTCGACCATTGGCGACGATTCGTCGATCCGCCGGCCCATGCCCGACACGATCTTCTGGATGATCCTGAGCAGGTGCCGGTTGTCGGCAAAGCGGGCGCGGGTTTCCTCGATCCGGCCGGCCCGCTCGATGAACACGATGAAGGCGGTGTTCACCATGATTTCGGTGATGCTCGCATCCTTCAGCAACGGCTCCAGCGGCCCCAGGCCCAGAAGCTCGTCAAGGATGTCCTCCACCAGCTGCTTGCGCTCGGCAAGGTTCAGCGCGTGGTTCATTTCCTTCAGCATCTCGGCAACGATGTCGCCGATATCGCGGCCCACCTGCTCGCGGGTCATGCTTTCCAGCGCCGACAGGTTGATCCGGTCCAGCAGATTCTGGTGAAGCTCGACCTTCAGGTCGGTCTTCATGTCCATCTGCGGCTGGGCAGACGGCGCGACGACCTTCGGGGTCGGCGCGGCAGCCGGCTCGGCTGGCATCGCCTCCGGTGCCGCACCCAGGCTGGG
>JBGTBK010000373.1:0-6016 GCA_041749355.1 Sandaracinobacter sp.
CGCTGGCGGGGGCCGGCAGCCTGCTGCTGCTGGGAAGCTCGGCGCAGGTGAGCACGGCGCATCTGGCCGGCGACCTTTTCAGCCTGCTCGCGGCTGCGCTCTACACCGGATACCTCCTGTGCGTGATCCGGCTGCGCGACCGGCTGCCCACCTCCACCGTGCTTGCGATGTCCACGCTTGCCTCGGTTGCGCTGCTGTTTCCGCTGGCGCTGCTGGAGCCGGGGTCGATGTGGCCGACCGACTGGCGGCCGCTGGTGGGGCTGGCGGTTTCCAGCCAGCTGCTGGGCCAGGGGCTGATGGTCTATGCGTCGGGCAAGCTGCCGGCCCCGGTGATCGGGATCGGACTTCTGGTGCAGCCGCTGGTGTCGGCCATGGCCGGCTGGCTGGTGTTCGGCGAGGTGCTTGGGCCGGTGGAGCTGCTGGGTGCGGCACTGGTTGCAGCCGCGCTGGTGATGATCCGGCGCCAATAGCCTTGCGGCTGGCGCGGTGGGGCGGCTAGAGCGCGCCCATGGATCGTCGCACATTTGTAACGGGCAGCCTCGCAGCTGCCCTCCCTACCTCTCCCCTCCTCGCCCAAACGAACGGACAGCCGATGAAGCCCCCCGTTGCGCGCCGCGGCACCGACCGCTTCACCCTGCATGGAGTCACCATCGAGGACCCCTATGCCTGGCTTCGCGACAAGAGCTATCCCAAGGTCGATGATCCCGAGATCCTGGCCTATCTCAGGTCCGAAAACGCCTATTTCGAGGAGCGGATGCGCAGCCACTCCATGCTGGTGGAGGCGCTGTTCGAGCAGATGAAGGGGCGGATCCAGGAGGATGACGCCTCGGTTCCCTATCCCGACGGCGACTGGCTCTACTGGTGGGCGTTCGAGAAGGGTGGCCAGTATCGCAACTGGTATCGCAAGCCGCGCACGGCCGCCGAGAGCGACACGAGCGCGACCCAGCTGCTGCTGTCGGAGCCGAAGCTGGCGGAGGGCAAGGAGTATTTCCGGCTGGGCACGCTGGAGGTGTCGCCCGACGGCAAGCTGCTGGCCTATTCGACCGACAGCAATGGCGCCGAGCGCTACACGCTGAAGATCCGCGACATCGCGAGCGGACAGGACCTGGAGACGGTTTCGACCGAGACCAAGGGCGGTGTTGTCTGGACTGCGGATTCGCGCGGGCTGGTGTGGACCAATGCGTCGCCGGAATGGCGCGCGACCAAGGCCTTCCTGTACCGGATGGGGACGCCCGAAAGCCGGCTTCTGCTGGAGGAGACCGACAGCCAGTTCGACCTGTTCGTGGGGCGGACGCAGGACCAGCGCTGGATCCTGATCGGCGCCAATGCCGCCGACACGACCGAAATCCGCCTGCTGGATGCAGCCAACCCCGACAAGCCGGCGACCCTGGTGCGGCCGCGCAAGGAGGGCGTGCGCTACATGGTCGACACGCGCGGCGACACGGCCTTCATCCTGACGAACGACAGCCATGTGAATTTCCGGGTGGCAACCGCGCCGCTGGCCGACCCCGGCAGCTGGACCACGCTGATCGAGGGAACGCCGCAATCCTATCTGACGGGCATGACCGCCTTTGCCTCGTTTCTGGCGGTGGAGGAGCGGCTTTCCGGGCTGGACCAGATCCGGCTGATCTTCCCCAATGGCACCGACCGGCGGGTGCAGTTCCCCGAGGCGAGCTACACGGCGAGCCTTGGCGTGAATGCCGAGCCCGACACGGACGCGCTCAGGATCAACTACAGCTCGATGGTGACGCCCTCGACGGTGTTCGATTACCGGCTTGGCGAGAGCGAGCTGGTCACCCGCAAGGTGCAGAAGATCCCCTCGGGCTATGATGCCAGCCAATATGCGACCGAGCGGCTGATGGCGCCTGCGCGCGACGGAACGCTGGTGCCGGTGTCGGTGGTCTATCGCAAGGACTACAGGAAGGACGGCTCGATGCCGCTCCATGTCTATGGCTATGGCAGCTATGGCATCCCCACCCAGCCCACCTTCTCGTCGGCGCGGCTTTCGCTGCTGGACCGGGGCTTTGCCTATGCGATCGTGCACACGCGCGGCGGCGACGACCTGGGTTACCAATGGTATCTGGATGGCAAGCTGGAGAAGCGCGAGAACACGTTCAACGACTTCGTGGACGCAACCCGCTTCCTGAACAAGCAGGGCTTCTCGCGGCACGGCATGACGAGCGCGAGCGGCGGTTCGGCCGGTGGCTGGCTGATGGGCGCGGTGGTGATGCAGGCGCCCGACATGTGGCGGGCGATCGTGGCGCATGTGCCGTTCGTCGATATCGTAAACACCATGCTGGACGAGACGCTGCCGTTGACGCCGGGCGAGTGGCCGCAGTGGGGTGATCCGCGCAAGGACCCGGTGGTTCTGAAGCGGCTGCTGCGGCTGTCGCCCTATGACCAGACGGTTGCGATGAACTATCCCGCGATGCTGATCACGGGGGGCTTGTCGGACCCGCGCGTCACCTATTGGGAGCCGGCGAAGTGGGCGGCGCGCATCCGGGCCGTGAAGACCGACGACAATGTGCTGCTGCTGAAGATCAACATGGGGGCCGGCCATGGCGGGAAGTCGGGCCGGTACGACAGGCTTCGGGAGACGGCGGAGGAGTTCGCTTTCATCCTGGCGGCCTTTGACGGGCAGATGAAGGCCTAGACCCCTCGATGCCCGCGCCCTTCCGGATGCAGCTGGCCCCAGGGCCGGCCGACATGGACGAGAACGGGCATGTGAACAACATCGTCTATGTCGGCTGGCTGCAGCAGGTGGCGACGGCGCATTGGGCCGCCGTTGCGCCCCCGGACGCGCAGGCGCGGTTCGTCTGGGTGATTTCCCGCCACGAGATCGACTATCGCGCGCCGTCGTTCGCGGGCGAGGTGCTGACGGCGGAGACCTGGGGCGAAAACCCCAAGGGCGCGCGCTTTGACCGCTGCACCCGGATAAGCGGGCCGGACGGCGGTGTGCGGGTGGAGGCGCGCACCACCTGGGTGATCATGGACCGGGAGCTGAAGCGCCCGGCGCGACTCAGGCCCGAACTGGTGGCGCTTTTCCTGAGAGATTGAGAACCTAGCTCAGCGTGTATCCGCGCGACTGCACGCAGCCGGCATAGCTGTTCTGCCAGGCAGTTGCCTTCTGGGCCTGGGCGTCGGCGGCCTTCTTGGCTTCGGACTTGGACTGGCGGCGGTCCTGGCGCTGGTTCATGCCGCCGGCGACCGTGCCGACCGCAGCGCCTGTGCCTGCCTGGTTGCCGCGATACTCGTCCTGCACGGCGTCGGGAACGCGGTCGTACTGGTTGCCCTGCACTTCGCCCGCGACTGCACCGACGGCGGCCCCCTTGGCAGCACCCTTGGCACGGCCACCGACCTGCGGCTGGGCCGGCTGGGTCTGGGCGGTCTGCGTGCCGGGGATGTAGCCCGTCGCCTGGGTGGCGCCATTCTGGCACTGGGCGTCGTCGATCTGCAATTGCTCGACGGACTGGCCCCGCTGCGACGTCATGGTGGCGCCCATCGGCGTGACGACGCTGACGGGCGGGACGGCCGTGGTGTTTGCACCGGTCATCGCCGGGGCAGCCGGCATTGTGGTCTGCGCGCCGAGCGGAGCCGCGATCGCGAGGCCAACGAAGAGGGCCGGGGCAAGCAGGGCCGGGGCAGCGAAGCGGGTGGTCATCCTGTGGGTCCTTCGTTCGGGTTCGGCAGAGAGCGGCTCAAGCTCAGAACAGCATGGTGCCGACGATGCGGAAGCCGTCGCCGTCGAGGCCGCTGGAGTTGCGCGCGATGACCGTGCCGTAGGTGGCCTTCAGTGACAGGCTCTTGGAGAGGTTGAAGCCGACGGTGCCGCCGAGCTCCCACGAGGACTGGCTGTTGGAATCCGAGACGCCATCGGTGCGGGTGCTGCCGCCTGTCGAGATGACGGTGTCGATGCCGAGCCAGAGCGCGCGGTTGATGTTGCGGGTGGCATGGCCTTCGACGCGGAAGATCGGCTTCTGGGTCTGCCGGTCGGCGTTGAAGGGGTCGGTGTTGGTGCCGTAGAAGGTGATCGACGGCAACAGCTCGAAAGTCATCAGCGCGGGGTCGAGCATCGACTGGCCGACGATGTAGCCCATCGGCGCGCCGATCTGCACGGCCCAGCGGTTGGTGCCGAGGTTGATTGCCTTGTCGGAGCTGTAAGCACCCGTGGGCGTGGTGACCTTCACCAGCGCGCCGAGTGCTGCGCCCGGCTTCATCGCGATATAGTCACGCGGCGCCAGCGAGGGCGAGCCGACCACGCCGAACACGGCGCCGAACTGGATGTCGCCGAGCCCCGAGCTGCTGTTCGACAGGGTGACGGGGGGGCGCAGCGGGCGGGTGATGTCGACCGAGCCATTGACCCGGCCGACGGGCATCACGACGAACAGGCCGGACTGGGTTTTGCCGGTGGTGATGCTGTGGGTGTATTGGAGCGCTGCGACATCGATTGCAATGTCGGCATTCTCAGCGACGGTCGACGGATCGAGCGAGCTGTTGCCGTCGAGGAAGATGCCGTAGGCCGAAAGGACGTGCGAGCCCTTGGGGACGAGCATGTAGGCGCGGGCCCCGTCGCCGATGGCGAGGGCTGGTGCAGCAGCGGACAGGGCGAGCGCCAGCGAAACGGCTGCGCGGATGGGTGTGAAGGTTTGCAAGCGAAGGCTCCTGGCAGGATTTGGCCCGCGCTAGCTCCGATTGTTGCGCCACAATGTAGCCAGCCCTACAGTTCCGAAATGAAAAATGGGTCGAACGGGCGGAAATGGCGCACCGAGGGGGAGGCGCTGCTGCGAGAGCAAGGCTGGCTGGCCGAGATTTCGCAGCCGTTGCAGGACAAGCTGGTCGCGCAAGGGCGCTGGCTGGAGCGGGCGCCCGGCGAACCGCTGGCGATGGCTGGCGAGGAAAGTGGCGGGCTGACCGGGATTGCCATCGGTACCGTGTTCAGCCGTGCCGCCAATGCGCCGGCCGAGGTTTCGATGACGGACCTGCATTTCGCGCCGGTGTGGATGGCCTCGCGAAGCTTTGTGCCCGGCGAGGCGCGGATGCTTTCGGTTGTCGCGCAGACCGAGGTGAAGGCGCTCAGGATTCCGCAGTTCGCGCTGTTCCAGCTGATGGGCCAGCATCCCGAGCTGACAGCGCATCTGTTCCGCAATTTTGCCAACCTGTTCGCGCGCATGACGATCGTGATCGGCAACGCCCATCTGCGCGACGGCCGGGCGCGCTGCATCGCGGTTCTGCTGCGGCTTGTGGACACCCAGTATCAGGGGCCCGTTCCCGACTGGATACCGATCGGGCAGATGGACCTTGCCGGGATGGCGAACGTGTCGCGGCAGAAGGTGGGCGACGTGCTGCGCGAGCTGGAGGCGCTGGGGCTGGTGGAGCTGGGCTATCGGCAGATGCGCGTGCGGGACAGGGACCGGCTGATGGCGATGGTGCCGGATTGAGGCGCGCCTAGGGTAGCTCGAGCAGCAGCAGGCCGTGCAGGGGCACGGCGGCCCAGCGGCGAGCAAGATCGGCCATTTCCGCGCGGATGGCTGCGATGTGGTCGGCGGACACCGGGATCGCTGAATGGCCGCGCCCCTCGCACGAAAGCTGGTAGAGCGCGATCAGCTCGGCGACATCGGACTGGCCGACATTTGACCAGAAATCGGCCTGCATGGCTTCGACCAGCCGTTCGATCGGCTCGGCCGAGGGGGCTGCGCCTTCGGTGAAGCCGAGCCCTTCCCCGCGGGCGACCCTGGTGAGGAAGCCGTCGGCGGCGATGATCTTCTCCACGGCATAGTGCACCATGTCGTGGGGGATCATGCCCTGCTTGGGGCAGTCGACGCTGGCGCTGGTGCCGTCTGGGCGGGTGATGCGCAGAAGGTCCGCCTTGCCGGGCAGTTTGGTGAAGGCGAGCTGCACGGGGCCGGGCGCGTCAGTTGGCTGCCAGAGCCGCCGAGGCGAGCTTGGCGGCTTCGCTTGCCGGTGCGGCCTGCACCAGTTGTTCCCACAGGCGGCGGGCTTCGGCCGGGTCGCCGGC
>JBGTBK010000374.1:0-3064 GCA_041749355.1 Sandaracinobacter sp.
CGACGGCGTGGTGCTGGCCGCACCCTTCTTCGGGCTTGGCGGGCCGGTTGCAGTGAAGACGGCGGCGCTTGGCGTTGCCCCCTTCCAGGTGGCGCGCGGGCGGGCCGCCGCCTACGCCTGGGGGCAGACCCCCTATGGCACGGTGCAGCGCCGGCCCGAACGGCAGCTGCTGCTGACGGGAAGCCGGGCCCATTTCGAGGATGAGGGGCTGTGGGTGGAGGCCCGCCCCGAGCTTGCAACAGGTGGAGTCAGCTGGGGCTGGATCAACGCCTTTGCAGACTCGCGCCGGGCGCTCGAGGCGCTGCCGCTGGAGACGCTGGACCTGCCGGTGCTGATGCTGCTCGCGGCCCGGGAAAAGCTGGTCGATAACAAGGCCGCGATCCGCATCGCGACCCGCATGCCCGACTGCACCACCCACATCGTGTCGGCCGCCGCCCACGAACTGCTGCGCGAGGCGGAGCCGGCGCGACAGGAAGCGCTGGGACAGGTCAGGGACTTTGCCGCTAAGGTGGCGCGATGAGCAGTTTCGACATCCTGATCGTGGGGGCAGGCATTGGTGGGGCGTCGCTGGCGCACGCGCTGATGGTGGCCGAGCCCGGGTTGAAACTGGCGGTGCTGGAGGCGGAATCCCAGCCCGGCTATCACACCACCGGGCGCTCGGCGGCCTTTTACGCCGAAACCTATGGCGGGCCGACCGTGCAGCCGCTGACCAGTGCCTCCAAGCGCTTCTTCGAGTGCCCGCCGCCGGGCTTTTCCGACACCGCGATCGTGTCCCCGCGCGGGGCACTGCATATCCGCCACGCTGACGCCCCGGGGAGCCTGGCCGCGCTGGAAGAGGAGTTCCGCCACGGCAGGGTCGCGCACCAGCGGTTGGGGCCCGAAGGCATTGCGAAGCTGATGCCATTTCTGAAACCGGAATGGGCGCAGACGGCGATCTGGGAGCCGGGCTGTTCCGACATCGATGTGGCTGGCCTGCACCAGGCCTATCTGCGCTCTGCGCGCAGGGCCGGGGCCACGCTTGCGACGGACGCGCGGGTGGAAGCTGTTCGCCGATCGGGCGACCGCTGGATCGTCGACACCCCGGCCGGCAGCTTTGAGGCGGGGCTGCTGGTGAACGCCGCCGGGGCCTGGGCCGACGGCGTCGCCGCGCTTGCCGGTGTTGCCGCAATCGGAATCCAGCCGCTCAGGCGCACGATCGTGGTGACCGAAGTGCGGCCCGAGGCGCCGGCCGATCTGCCCGTGGTGATGGACGCGGGCGGCTCGCTGTACTTCAAGCCCGACGCCGGCCGGCTGTGGATTTCCCCGCACGACGAGACGCCCGACCTTCCGCACGATGTGCAGCCCGACGAGATGGACATGGCCGTCGCGCTCGACCGCTTCGAGCAGATGTGTGACTGGCCGATCCGGCGGCTGGCCTCGAAGTGGGCGGGCCTCCGCAACTTCGCGCCCGACCGCCAACCGGTGCTTGGCCCCGACCCTTCAAACCCTGCCTTCCACTGGTGCGCCGGCCAGGGCGGATGGGGAATCCAGACCGCGCCGGCAGCCGCCGCCATCTCGGCAGCCCATCTGCTGGGTCGGGCGGTGGACGCCCCTTATGCCGGGATCGATTGGGCGCCCTATCTGCCCGCGCGCTTTCGCTGAGCGTGCGGTTCGTCGCGAGACACATGGCCGGGGGCTTTTGCATGGCCAGCCGTTGGTCTAGCGAGCCATTCATCCACAGGCAGTTTGCTTGCCTCACCCCCTAGATATGGTAAGGTTTCACCCCTTATGTCCAAGATGTTGAAAGCCTCGCTTCTTTTTGCGGCCACGCTTGCGCTGATGGCCTGCGATTCGGGCACCTCCACGGCGGCACCTGCCGCAAAGACCGGGGCAGAGGCTGCGGGCAAGGCCGGGGCGAACGCCGACTGGACCAAGACCGTGGTGCAGACGCCCGAGGGCGGGTTCCGCATGGGCAACCCCGACGCCAAGGTGAAGCTGGTGGAGTTTGCCTCCTTCACCTGCTCCCACTGCGCGCAGTTCCACACGGATTCGGCCACCCTGAAGAGCGACTATGTGAAGTCCGGCCGAGTCTCGCTGGAATATCGGCCCTTCATGCTGAACATCTATGATTTTGCGGCGACAAAGATGGCGATGTGCGAGGGGCCAGACCGCTTCTTCACCTGGACCGACCAGCTGTTCACCAACAAGGACGCCTGGATCACGCCCTTCACCAAGCTGACCGAGGCCGACATCAATCCGCTGCGCAACCTGCCGCCTGGCGAGCAGGTGAAGGGGCTGGCGACTGCCGGCAAGCTGAACGAGTTCGCCAAGGCCCGCGGGCTGCCGGGTGCGAAGTTCGACGCCTGCATGTCGGACCAGGCCATGTTCGAGGCTCTGACGAAGCGCCAGCAGGCCGCGACCGACACCTACCAGATTGCCGGCACGCCGACCTTCCTGTTGAACGGCAAGAAGATCGAGGGCACGACCTGGGCCGCGATCGAGCCGCAGATCAAGGACGCCCTGTAAGGGTGGCCCGGTTGGCGGGATGAAGTTCGCAAAGCTCAGGCTTTCGGGCTTCAAATCCTTTGTGGAGCCGACCGAGCTGGTGATCCGGCAAGGGCTGACCGGGGTGGTCGGCCCCAATGGCTGCGGAAAATCGAACCTGCTGGAAGCGCTGCGCTGGGTGATGGGCGAAAGCTCTGCCCGGTCGTTGCGCGTGGCCGCCGGCGGCGGGGGCATGGACGATGTGATCTTCGCCGGGACGGCCAAGCGCCCGAGCCGGGATCTCGCCGAGGTGCGGCTGACGCTGGACAATACAGAGCGGACAGCGCCGGCCGAGTTCAACGCCGAGACCGAGATCGAAGTGAGCCGCGCAATCGTGCGGGGCGAAGGCTCGAGCTATGCGCTGAACGGCCGCGAGGTGCGGCTCAAGGATGTGCAGCTGCTGTTTGCCGATGCAGCGACCGGCGCCCATTCGCCGGCGCTGGTGAGCC
This sequence comes from Sandaracinobacter sp., assembly GCA_041749355.1. GTDB lineage: Bacteria > Pseudomonadota > Alphaproteobacteria > Sphingomonadales > Sphingomonadaceae > Sandaracinobacteroides. The sequence continues at coordinate 2,973 of JBGTBK010000374.1, forward strand.
AGGGCCGGGTGGCGGCCATCATCAATTCGAAGCCGCAGGAGCGGCGCCAGCTGCTGGAGGAAGCCGCCGGCATCTCGGGGTTGAACGTGCGC
>JBGTBK010000375.1:0-2729 GCA_041749355.1 Sandaracinobacter sp.
CGCTTCGAGCGCAGGCGCCGGTTGCGGCGCCCACCCTTCCGGGGCCTGCCGGGCGGCGGGCCGATGTGGCGCTGTTTGCCAGGGCCTATGAAACCATTCACCCCGGGCTGTGGCGCTATCTGACACCTTCGGGCTGGGCCGCTGTTGTCGAGCGGCTGGAACGGGAGGCGGTCGGCGCGCGGGACCATGGCCAGTTCTGGCTGGCCTTCGCGCGGGCGACTGCTGCGGTTCATTGTGGGCACAGTTATGTGAGCCCATACAACATGGGCCGGACATGGACGGCCGTGATGGAGGCCCGGCGCGACCGCCTGCCCTTCCACTTCCGCTGGATCGACCGACAGATGGTGGTGACGAAGCCGCTGATCGACCACCCGGCCCTCCGGCCAGGCACGCGGGTGTCGACGCTGGACGGCGAGGCGGATATGAGCCTGCTGGCGCGGATGCTGCCGCTGGCGCGCGCGGACGGGGGCAATGATTTCAAGCGGATCGCCAACATGGAGGTGCGCGAGGGAGCCAGCACCTGGGAAAATTTCGATGTGATGTGGGCGTTGAACCGAACGCCTGCCCCCACCACTGTGCGGCTGCTTCTGGCACCGCCGGGCGAGGCCGTGCTGGTCGACCTGCCGCTTCTGGGGCGGGAGAGCCGGGGCACGAGCGAGACGGATGAGCGGCTCGGCTGGGTGCATCGACATGACGGCGAGGCGACCATCCTGACGATGCCGGACTGGACCACCTACAACACGAAGTGGGACTGGCGCAGCTGGCTGACGGGCGTGATCGACGAGGCAATTGCGCGGGGCACGAAGCGGTTCATCGTGGATCTGCGCGGCAATGAGGGCGGCGAGGATTGCGGCGACGCGATCCTGGCGCGGATGATCGATGCGCCGCTCACTGACCCGGGGGCGGCTCGAAAGGTGCGGTTCCGTGAGACGCCAGTCGACATGCGGCCGCACCTCGACACCTGGGACCCGAAATTCCACACGCTGGGCAAGGATGCGAGCGGACCTGATGCGGAGGGCTTCTACACCCTGCCCGCGCGTGCGCAGGATGTGCTGACTCCTGCGGCAGGGCGACGGCTGCGGGCAAAGCTGATCGTGCTGATCGACAGCGCGAACAGCTCCGCCACATTCCGCTTCGCGCAAAGCGTGCGGCGCAGTGGGCTGGGCGTGCTGCTGGGCGAGCCGACGGGCGGCAACCAGCGCGGAATCAACGGCGGCTTCTTCTTCCTGCGACTGCCCGAAGGCCGGCTGGAGGTGGACCTGCCGCTGGTCGGCTATTTCCCGCCCGGCAGTCCGCCCGATGCGGGACTGATGCCCGACATTGCCGTGCCGACGACGCGGCGGAGTATCGTGCTGGGCGAGGATCCGCAGATGGCGCGCGCCCTGCATCTGTCGCTGGCGTGAGGCCGGGCAGCGCGGGTGACTCCGGCCGCCAGATCGGCGGCCTGGCAGCAGCTCTTATCGCCTTCAATGGGCTGGTCGGCGCCGGAATCTTCGTGCTGCCCGGGCTGGTGCATGCCGAGTTTGGCGCAATCGGCCCCTGGCTGTTTCCGCTGTTCGGGCTGCTGATGCTGATCGTGGTGGTTCCGCTGGCGGCCGTTGCCGGACGGTTCGACGAGAGTGGCGGCCCGATGGCCTATGTGTCGGCAGCGTTCGGGCCAGCGGCCGGGTTCCAGGCCGGCTGGCTCTACTACCTCGCCAAGCTGACGGCGCTTGCAGCCAATGCGACGGTGTTCGCGAGCTATGCCGTCGGCCTGTTTCCGGGCGTTGGCGGCGAGGTGCAGAAGGGGCTGATCGTGGCGTTGCTGCTGGCGGGCCTGGGGGCTGCCAACTGGCTGGGCCTGAGGCGGGCGGTTCGCCTGCTGGAATGGGCGTCGGTGCTGAAGGCGGCGCCGCTGATCCTGTTCGCCCTTCTGGGGCTGGTGCTGTTCTGGCACGCGCTGCCCGCGCCCGGGCCAATACCCACGCTGTCGCGGCTGGAAGCGAGTGCCCTCATCATCTTCTACGCCTTTGTCGGGTTCGAGAATGTGCTGATCGCAGCCGGCGAGACGCGCGATGCCCGGCGCACCATTCCGCGCGCGCTTGTGCAGACCGTCTGTCTGACGGCGGCCTTGTATTTCCTGATCCAGCTTGCTTTCACGGCCGTGGCGCCGGAGGCAAGCGACGAGGCCCCGATGATCGCATTCGGGGCTGCGATCGCGGGGACGGCCGGTGCGGTGGTGATGATGCTGACGGCGCTTGCTTCGCTGGTGGGGAACCTGCACGCCAACATCCTGTCCACCCCGCGCCTGACCGAGGCGATGGCCAGGCAAGGCCTGCTGCCGGGCTGGTTCGGGCGGACCGACCCGCGCCATGGCACGCCGGCGAACGCGATCCTGTTCCTTGCCCTTGCAGCGCTGCTGTTGGCGCTGAGCGGCGGCTTTGTGCTGCTTGCCGTGCTTGGCACGGTTGCGCGGTTGCTGCTGTTCCTGATGGTCTATGCCGCAATGCCGCGGCTGAGGGCATTGGCCGGCGAGCGGCCCGTGCCGCCCCTGCCCCTGCTGCTGGCGACGCTGCTGGCCAGTGCAATCTGTTTGTGGGCACTGGCGCAGAATGAGCCGAAGGCCTGGGTGCTGCTGGCGGCGAGCCTGGGGGTGGGTGGGGTTCTCTACCTGCTGGCGCGCAGGCGAGGCGGCGCCTAGCCGGGGTGGATCGGCAGTTTCCAGCCGCGCGCGATGGCGCCGGCGCGGA
>JBGTBK010000376.1:0-2390 GCA_041749355.1 Sandaracinobacter sp.
CCCGGGCCGGCCTTCGGCACCAGGTCGGCATCCGCCACACCGGGCCAGGCGATGTTCATCCGGCAATCTCGATCGTGAGTGCCGCAACCGGCTCGCCCGTCGCGCCGTCGCACACCGTTCCGGTGTAGCGCCCGGCGGGCTGCTGCTCGGGCACCTCGATCATCGCGACGATCCCCTGGCCATCGCCCGACACCATGAAGCTGACCCTGGTGATCGGCGGCTGGCCAGTGCCGAGCGGGTGGAAGCCCGCCGTCACGAGGCTCGTCGGAAGCTCGTCCACCTGCATCGGCACGGGCCTTGCCCGGGCCCGATCCGTCCCCGGGAACAGGGCGCTCAGCATCCGGCTGGGCGCCTGCGCAGCAGCAGGCGCTGCCGCCGCCTTGGCGGGGTGCGGCTTCAGGGCGTGCTTCAGGCCCGGATCGCGAAGCACGGCACCAACCAGATCGAACCAGACCGTCGAAAGCTCCCGGCTCAGCTGCACAAGGCGGTTGCCCAGCGCCGACAGCTCGTCGGGCGCGTCGGCCAGCTCGTAGCGGCCGGCTGCCATGCGGTCGGCCGCAGCGCGCCCCTGCCGCAGATTCTCGCCGATCACCCGATAGCCGGCACGCACGGCCTCTGCGACGACGTCGCCGACATCGCCATGGTCCGAGCCGCCCGAATGGTGCCACCCCGACCGGTTCGATTCGGTGCGCTCCGCGGCCGGCATCTTCGCCCGCCCGGTCGAAGCCGACTCCCCCTTTTTTCCCGCCATCCGAAATCCTCCCGCATGATCCCCTTGTCAGGGATGGTCATAGCCCATGATGTCTTCCAGCTTCGGAAAGCCCGACAGCGCATGCGCCGCAAGCATTCCCGACATCACCGCCGATTCCGTGCAGCCCGAATTCAGCCCGCACGATGTCCAGTCCCCGGCGATGGTGATATTGTCATACCCGCTGTCCAGAGGCGAGATGCGATAGTGCACGCTGCCCGGAAGCGAGAGCACATAGCGTTCGGACGGGCTGACGTTTGCGCGCCAATATTGCGTCGCGAACCGCTCGGGCCCCGCGCCATTCCCGTCCGTGCCATTCCCGGCCGAGCCCTCCCCGTCGGAACCCCCGGCGTCCGCCAGCAGGGACCAGCGGAAGCGGCCATCGGCATCGCGCATCCCGGGCCACAGATGGGGCACCTGCTCTTCCAGGAACTTCGCTGCCGCCGCCTTCACTTCGTCTGCGCGGCGCGCCGGATAGTCCGTATCGGCGTCGGTCGGCGGCACGGGCGGGTCCTTCAGCGCAGAGCAGAAATAGACGGCGGTCGCCGGTGGCGTTGCCCAGCCTTCCTCCGGGATCACATGGGCCATGTCGCACCAGGTGTCGAACGGCTTCACGAAGGCCGAGCTGATATAGGGCGGCCCTTCCCAGCCAAGCTGCTCCAGATCCTCGGTCAGCCAGATCTGGAAGGCCTGGGTAGCCGTCGTCTTCACATGCTTGACCATGTCGCGCCAGCGCTTGTCCCTGCCCAGGATCTCGGGCGCCACATGCGGGATCGCGCCGATGCTGGTGCCCAGCACCACGAAATCGAAATCCCGCTCCACCTCCAGCGTCAGCGTGCCGGCGCGGGTGCGGTCCCAGTGGTTCTCGAACTGCGGCCGGGCTTCGGCCAGCCGCGCGCCCTCCTCCAGCTGGGTCCAGTCCGGATCGCTCGGCCAGCAGGGGCGTCCGGCCACATCCACCATCGGCTGGTAGGGCGCCGAGCCCTTCACCCGCGCCTGCACGTCGAACGTCAGGCTCTCCACATGCGGCTCGGCCCCCCAGGCCATCCCCACATTGGTCAGCCGGTGGAAGAAGCGGAAGTCGACACCCCGGTCCTTCAGTGTCTCGTAAAGTGGTGCGAACACCACATCGCCCATGCCGGCGCGCATCCGCCAGAACAGCGATCCGCGATAGCCGAACAGCATCCGCAAGGACCCGCGCGTGCCGGCACCGGCTGCAAAGGCCGGCCGCTCCGGGTCGCCATCCTCCTGCGCGAAGCCAAGGTCATATAGGCCCCGGATGAAGGGCGATGCGAGCGAGCGTTCCGAGGCGCCGTTCGCCCGCAGCCATTCCTTGCAGTCCAGATCGTCCAGCGCATCCAGCCCGCGCGGATCGTTCCACAGCCCGGCGCGCCAGGTGCCGATCAGCCCTGCCAGCACAACGTCGAGCAGCTCCCAGATGTGGCGATGCCGGTCGTCCGCCAGAAGGTTCGCCTCGGCCCACTCGCGAAAGCCGGCTGCCACCCGGTCTGCCAGCCGCAGCAGCGGGCTGTCGACAGCAGGCGGCAGCAGGCCGATCGCAACCCGCAGTACGGCCATCGCCTCGGCCAGCACGACTGCACCAGCGAAAACCCCGCGCGACAGCAGCCCCTGCACCAGCCCC
>JBGTBK010000377.1:0-4052 GCA_041749355.1 Sandaracinobacter sp.
ACAGCGCAACAATCCGCGCGGCCCCATCCTCGCAAGTCTGCGCCCAGGCCGATGCCTCCTGCCCCAGCGTCAGCGGCGTCGCGTCCATCATGTGGGTGCGGCCGATCTTGACGATGCCCTCCCACGCCGCCTCGTGCGCGCGGAACGCTGCAGCCAGCGCGCGCAGGCTCGCCAGCAGCCGGTTCCGCAGCTCCAGCGCGGTCGCGATGTGCATCGCGGTCGGGAAGCTGTCGTTGCTGCTCTGGCTGCGGTTCACATGGTCGTTCGGGTGCACCGGGCTCTTGCCGCCGCGCCTGCCGGTCAGCAGCTCGTTGGCGCGCCCGGCAATCACCTCGTTCACATTCATGTTGGTCTGCGTGCCGGAGCCTGTCTGCCAGATCACTAGCGGGAACTGGTCATCGAACCGTCCGGCTGCCACCTCGGCAGCGGCAGCCTCGATCGCATCCGCCAGTTCCGGCTGAAGCCCGTGCGCCCGGTTCGCCCGCGAACAGGCCTGCTTCACCAGCGCCAGGGCATGAACCAGCGGCAGCGGCATCCGCTCCCCGCCCGCACCGTCACCGATGGGAAAATTGCCGACGGAGCGCTGGGTCTGCGCGCCCCAATAGGCGTCGGCTGGCACCTCGACAGCGCCAAGGCTGTCGGTTTCGGTGCGGGTCACTTCTTGCGCTTGAAGTCGAAGCTCACCACGTTCGAGCCCGGCTCGCCCTCGACAACCGGCTCGGCCTCGGGCTCCTCGTCCGTCTCGGGCATCTGCACCACGAACTGCAGGGCAAAGTTCACCGCCGGATCGACGAAGCCCGAAATGGCGCGATAGGGAATGGAGAGCTTGGCGGGCACCTGGTTGAAGGTCAGGCCTACCTCGAAATGCTCGTCGGCGACCAGCAGGTCCCAATAGCGATGCTGCAGCACCACGGTCATTTCCTCGGGGTAGCGCTCCAGCAGGTGCTTGGGCATGTCGACGCCCGGAAAGCGGGTGCGGAAGGCAATGAAGAAGTGGTGCGCACCCGGAAGGCCGCCGCCGATCGACACGTCCTGCAAAACCCGGCGAACCACCTGGCGCAGCGAATCCTGCACAATCTCATCATAGGGGATGAGACTGTCGGGCGTTTCCTGATTCTCCGGCGGCTCGGTCATCCCGCCACAAGTGGCCGCCGCGGCCGAAGCCGTCAAGACCGTGCCATCGGGGAAAGGGCCCGATCAGGCCCGACTTCTCGAAGGCAAGCGGGGAGCTTCTGTTGCTCGGTGCTCCCCAGACCGCCGGTGTCCGATTCTGTTACCGGGTTCGGCCCGAACCCTGCTCAAGCGTTATAACCAGACCTTGTGGGGTCTTAGTTACGCAGCAATCGCAAATGCCTCGTTATCGTTGGCATTTGTGGGTTTTGAACGGTTTAACGGCTCATTCAGGCCGGGCAAAAATACCGTCGTTCAGCACACGTCTATCCTGGTTCGGCCCCTCGAACTTCCCTTGCGTGCCCGATGCAGAGCATCGTGACGCCACGCCAGGAAAGTTGGTGGAGCCGCCGGGTACCGCCCCCGGGTCCGCTGTACATACTTGCACGGCATCATTCATCGCCATCTCCGGCCGAAACCGGCAAATCCAATATAGGACGAGCCCGGACGGATTCAAAGCCCCGACACGAACAGGCCCCGCTCAGCCGCGCTCCACGATCCGGAAATAGCGGTCGATCACGCTGTCGTTGATAGCATCCCAGTCGAACGCCTGCGCCCGGCGGAAGCTCTCGGCTCCATGGGCTGCCCGCAGCGCCGGATCGGCCACATAGGCTCCAAGCGCGTCGGCAAAGGCCCCGATATCGCCCGGCCGCACCAGCCGACCCGAAACCCCGTCCACAACCAGAGAACTCGCGCCCGTGGCAGCCGCCGCCACCGGCGGCACCGCACAGGCCATCGCCTCCAGCGTCACGTTCCCGAATGTTTCGGTCACACTGGGGTTCAGGAACATGTCGAAACTGGAATAGGCCCGCGCCAGTGCATTCCCGGTCTGGAAGCCTGCAAAGGTCGCGCCGGGAACCGCGCCCTCGAACTCGGCCCGCGCCGGACCGTCGCCAACCACCAGCAGGTGATGCGGCACACCGCGCTGGCGCAGTTCGGCAAGGGCCGCCGCCACGATGTCCAGCCCCTTTTCCAGCACCAGCCGGCCAACAAAGCCGATCACCGCCGTCTCATCGGCAATCCCCAGCGACCGCCGCCAGCCCATGTCCCGGGCCTCCGGGCGGAAGATATGCCGGTCCACGCCCCTGCTCCAGATCCGCACCTTGTCGGAATAGCCCTCGCGCCGAAGCACGTCGGCCATGCTGTCGGAAGGCGCATAGATTTCGGCGAGGTCGCCATAGAAGCTCTTCAGCAGCCTCTCGGCCCCGCGCCGAATGAAGCCCATCCGGTAATAATCGAAATAGGTCTCGAACCGGGTGTGAACCGAGGCAACCACGGGAATGCCCTTGCCCTGCCCCCAGCGCTTGGCATCATGGCCCAACCAGTCCGGAGCCGACAGGTGCACGATTTCGGGCGCAAAGGCCTCAAGGTCCGCCTTCACCGCCCGTGGAAGGCCAAGCGCCACACGATACTCCCCACGGCCCGGAATCGGCACGGAAGGCACACCGACCAGCGTGCCCGTCGGTGCAAAGGCCGGCTCGTCCACCACAGGCGAATAGATTCGCGGCTCCAGCCCGCGCACCAGCATCCGCCCCACCAGCCGGTTCAGCGCCTGGTTGGCGCCATCGCGCACATAATTGTAATTCCCCGAGAACACCGCGACCCGCATCGGCGCCCCTTTGTCCATACCCGTCATGCTAGATGCGCTAGCGACGGACTGTGGCGGCCGTTGGGCACGCAGACCGGGGCGGGGGAACAAGGCCGGGCAAAGCAGGCATCCATTCCGACACCATCACGCTCGAACTCAGCCCGCTCTGACGCCCGGACTGCAAGGGGCGCAGGCGCAGGCCCCGAGGGCACCGTCGATCGACACGCCCTGTCCATGACACCGCAGCATGTTCGCACAAGAACATGATTAGCCATGTTTTCCCCGACAGGCATCAAGACCGCTTGTCGCCGGGCGAGAGGCGATACTTGTCGGAAATATTTACAACTCTGAGGAATCGTCACATCGGCCTTCCTCCAAACCGCCTGACAAACATGAAGAATCCCTGCCTGTCCGCTTCTGGCACGTTAATTGCTTGGTAGGATGGGCGGGGGGTTTCCACCCCGCCCAAAAGGAGGGCACTCATGAAGCGCATCATTCTCGCCGCAGTCTCGACCCTGGGTCTCGCTGCAACGCCGGCACTCGCCAGCACCACCGTCTATGCCGGGCAGGACGTCAACCCCGGCCCGGGCCTCGCCGTCGCGACAAACCCCAACGCCGATGCAGCCAGCGCAAGCTTCCAGAGCGCGCTCGACGGCAACAGCGTCGAAAGCTTCGAAGGCTTCGCAAACGGCACAAGCGCGCCTCTGAACCTGTCCTTCACGGGCAGCGCCGGGTCGCTGAACGCCACCCTGTCCGGCTCGGGCACGGTTCGCACCGCCCCGCGGTCGAGCCCGACCGGTTCGGGCCAGTTCGCTGTCGACGGAAACAACTATTTCTTCATCGATGGCACGTCGTTCACCGTCACCTTCGACAGCCCGATCGCGGCCTTCGGCTTCTTCGCAGCCGACCTTGAGGACCTGGTCGGCATCAATGTCACGCTGAACTACGACGGCGGCGGCAGCGCTGCCTACAATCTGGGTGATGTCTATGGCCCCTATTCGGGTCCGTTCCTGGCATCCGGTTCGGTCCACTTCCTGGGCTTCATCGATGTCGACAACCCCTTCGCAAGCGTCGTCTTCAGCGGCGTCAACGCAGGCGGCGACTTCCTCGCCTTCGACAAGTTCACCATCGGTGATGCAGCGCAGGTGGTGAACCCGCCGAGCGGCGTCATCCCCGAGCCCGCCACCTGGGCGATGATGATCGCCGGCTTCGGCCTGGTGGGTGGCGCGATGCGCCGCCGGCGGATGGCGCAGCTGACCGCCTGAGCCTCGGCACACTGGCATGGAAAGGGCCC
>JBGTBK010000378.1:0-3704 GCA_041749355.1 Sandaracinobacter sp.
CAGCAGCACGACGACCAGCGGCAGGGCGGCGCCGGCTGTGAAGGTGGCGGCTGAGGCGAATGCGGCCTGCAGGGGCTTTGCAGCGGCGGTGTCGGTTATTCCAAGTTCATCGCGGGCGTGGGCGCCCAGCGCGTCATGGGCCATGAGCTGGGTTGCGACGAGGTCGGCGGTGGGGGTGTCGAGGCCACGCATGCGGTAGATGCCGGCAAGTTCGGCATGTTCGTGTTCGGGCTCTGTTGCGAGTTCGGCGGCTTCCCGGGCGATGTCGGCCTTTTCGGTGTCGGCCTGGGAGGAGACGGAGACATATTCGCCGGCCGCCATCGACATGGCGCCTGCGACGAGGCCGGCAACGCCTGCGAGCAGGATCGCGTTACGGTCGGTGCCGGCGGCGGCCACGCCCATGATGAGGCTGGCGGTCGAGACGATCCCGTCATTGGCTCCGAGCACCGCGGCGCGGAGCCATCCGATCCGGCTGACAGCGTGGCGTTCGGGGTGCGCGAGGACTGATCTCATGCCGCAGCGGCGCGGTCTGGCGCCACTGGGTCGAAGTCGGCGGGGTTGGGCTGGCGGGTGGCCTGCCAATAGTCGACCAGCGGGAAGGGCCAGTTCTGGCTGACCCGGCCGGCGGCGTTCTTGTACCAGCTGGTGACACCCGGCTGGCCCCAGGCCATTTTCGCGTTTTCGGCGTCGATCCGCGCGTTGAAGCTGTCGTGGACGGACTGCTTCACGGCTATCGGGCCGGTGCTGGCGATGAGGCGGGCGGATTCGGCGATGTAGGTGACCGCGCATTCCGAGAGGAAGATGATGGAGCCGTTGACGACGATGTTGGTGTTGGGGCCGTAGATCATGAAGAAGTTGGGGAAGCCGGGCACGCACATGCCGAGATAGGCGCGGGCGTCGCCCTTCCAGCGGTCGTGCAGGTCCTGCCCGCCGAGGCCCTTCACCTTGAAGCTTTTCAGGAAGTTGGAGGCTTCGAAGCCGGTGCCGTAGATTAGGACATCGGCCTTGTGGCGGGTGCCGTCTGCGGTGACGACGGCGTCGGGCTCGATAGCGGTGATGGGGTTGGTGACGAGGCTGACATTGTCCCGCTGCAGGGCGGCGAGCCAGACACCATTGTCGCGAAGCGAGCGTTTTCCGCCGAAGGGGTAGCTGGGGACGACATGGGAGAGAAGCTCGGGCCGGGCCTGGATCTGGGCGGCGATCTTCTCGACGAGCGCCTCGCGCAGTTCGGCGTTGGCGGCGCCGATGGTGCCTGCGGGTCCGTTCCAGCCTTCGTCGGCGCGGACATTGGGGAGGACCCCGTCGGTCAGCATCCAGAACAGCCAGAAGCGGTACCATTTGTCGTAGGCGGGGATGTGCTCGACGGCCCATTGGAAGGCGCCCGGCACGGGGTCGTGGTAGTTGTCGGTGGGGCCGAGCCAGGGGGGCGTGCGCTGGAACACGTCCATGTGGGCGACCTCAGGGGCGATTTCGGGAACGAACTGGAAGGCAGATGCGCCGGTGCCGATGACGGCGACACGCTTGCCCGTGAGGTCCACATCATGGCGCCAGCGGGCGGAGTGGAAGGCGGGGCCAGCAAACTGCTCGAGGCCGGGGATGTCGGGATAGCGGGGTTCGTTCAGTTGGCCGACGGCGGAGACGAGCATGTCGGCTTCGAAGGGGCCGGCGCTGGTGGCGAGCTGCCATTTGCCGGCGCCGTTGTTCCAGCGGGCTTCCTCGACCCGGGTGCCGAAGCGGGTGACATCGCGCAGGCCGTGGTGGGTGGCAAAGCGCTGGAAATAGGCGAGGAGAACATCGCCCTGGCTGTAGAATTCGGGCCAGTCGTGGTTGGGTTCGAAGGAGTAGCTGTAGAGGTGGTTGGGGGTGTCGACGCGGACGCCCGGGTAGCGGTTCAGGAGCCAGGTGCCGCCGACATCGTCGTTGGCTTCGAGGATGGTGACCGAGACGTCGGCCTGGCGCAGGCGGAGCGCTGCGAGGAGGCCCGACATGCCGGCGCCGATGACGAGGGCGGTGAGGGGGCGGTCTTTGGCTTGCGGGATGGGGGCAGGGGCGCGGCGGTCGACGCCGTCGAGCATGAGCTCTTCCTGGAGGAAGGGGAGGTAGTGGCCGGGGACTTCGCCGCCGGCGATCCAGCTGATCAAGCGCTGGGTGCGGGCGTCGCCGGGGACGGGGGCGGGTTTCGCGGTGCCCGAGAGGATGGGCCAGAGGATGCGGTCGGCCTCGGCGCGGATGCGGGCCTGCACCTCTTCGGGGAAGCCGCCCATGCCGTCGCCCCAGAAATCATAGACCGGGGTTGCGAGGTCGAGCAGGCTGTCGTCTCCGCTGGCCTGGGCGACGCAGACCGCGAGGGTCGGCAGGTGGGTGGTGACGAGTGCTGCCTCGAAATCGGCGCGGTTCAGGGTCTTGGCCATGCTGCTCTCCTCCGGCCGGCATTGGAGCCCGGGTGGGCGGGAGCGGCAAGCCCGCGCTTGTTGGGGGTTTCTAGTCGGGCGCGCGAATCTCCAGCGGAAGGCCCAGCGCCTTGAGCTGGGGTTCCACGGTGGCGCGGTCGCCGACGACGATGAAGGCGAGGTCGTCCGGTGCGGGCATCGGGGCCTTGCGGATTGCCTCCATGGGCACGGCCTCGATCCGGGCGGGCAGTGTTGCGAGATAATCGTCGGGGCGGCCGAGCACGACGGCGCGTTCGAGTGCGCCCAGCACGGCGCTGCCGGTTTCGAAATCGCCGGGGAGCGAGCGGATGGAGGAGGCGCGGGCGCGGTCGACCTCGGCGGGTTGGGGCGGGTTCTTGCCGCGGAATTCGGCCAGCAGGCGGCGGATTTCGGCGATGGCCGGTCCGGTCTGGGCGCGGTCGACCGGAGCTGTTAGCAGGAAAGGCATTTCGCGGGCTGTGGGCGAGGCGGAGGAGGAGGCGCCGTAGGACCAGCCCTTTTCCTCGCGCAGGGATTTCCACAGCCGGCTGGTGGCACCGCCGCCGAAGACATCATTGGCGAGGCTGAAGGGCAGGAGATCGGCCTTGCCTGGGAGCGGCAGCGGGCTTCCGGCTAGGATGAAGGACTGGGGTGCGCCGGGGCGATCGTAGAGGATGATCCGGCCGGCAGCCTGTGGTGCGGGGGCCGGGACTTTGGCGGTGAGGACGGGCAAGGGCGGAGCATTTGCTGCGAGCTTGCCGAAGCTGCGTTCGAGAAGGGGCACGAGGGTGGTGAAATCGGTGTCGCCGACGACGAAGAGGACAGCGCGGTCCGGTTGCAGCAGTGCTGCGTGGAAGGCGGCGAGATCGGCGCGGGTAACGGCCTTCACGCCTTGCGGCGTGCCGTTGCCGCTGAAGCTCAGGCCGTAGGGGTGATCCGGGCCGTAGAGCAGTTCGGGAGCGGCGCGCAGGGCGATTCCCTGGGGTTGGGTGGCGTCTGAGGCGAGGCTTGCCAGCACCTGGCCGCGGACGCGCTCAAGCTGGTCTTCGGGGAAGGTGGGGCGGGCGACGAAGTCTGCGAAGAGCTGCAGAGACGGCGCGAGGTTGGGGGTGAGGGCGTTAAGGTTGAAGCGGGTGCGATCGAGCGCGGCGGACGCCGAGACCGAGGCGCCAAGGCGTTCAAGGCGGCGGGCGATTTCGGGGCCGTCGAGCGGGCCGAGCGTGCCGTTGGTGCCTTCGCGCAAGGTGCCGAGCATCAGCCGCTGGGTGCCGGGGTGGACGCGGCTGTCGGCTGCGA
>JBGTBK010000379.1:0-2253 GCA_041749355.1 Sandaracinobacter sp.
GTGGCGCCCCCCGCGCCGCCCGCCCCCCCGCTTCCGTCCAACCCCCGTGAGCGGGTCGAGGCCGTCTGCATGGCCGAAGCCCAGACCCGGGCGAAGGCCGTGGGCGTCACCGAAGTGAAGATGCGCGAAGTTCAGGATACCGACGTGAAGAGCGACGGCTTTGCCTCCATGCGGGCCAAGGTGGAGCTTGTGACCATCGACTCGAAGGGCAAGACCAAGAAGAAGAAGGGCACCTTCGGCTGCTCCACCCGCAACGACTTGATCACCAACTTCAGCTTCGATTGACCCCGACTGGCCGCCGGGCCGGTCCACATGCCGCACTGGCATGTGCCGCCCGCGCGGCCTAGATGCAGGGGATGACCGAACAATCCACGCTGTCCGGGCGCCTCGCGCGCTTTGCCAAGGTCGGTGCCAACCTGGGCGGCTTTGCGGCCGGCGCGGCTGCCGCACGCGTTGGCGGGCGCTCGCTCGATGATCCCAAGAACGCCGCCGAGCTGAAGCGGGTGCTTGGCGAACTGAAGGGCCCGCTGATGAAGCTGGCCCAGATCCTGGGCAACATCCCGGATGCCGTGCCGCCGGAATTCGCCAAGCAGCTGTCGGAACTGCAGGCCAATGCGCCGCCAATGGGGCAGGGCTTCGTGAAGCGCCGGATGGCGGGCGAGCTTGGCCCCAAATGGCGCGACAGCTTTGTCGACTTCTCGCCCGAGGCCGTTGCGGCGGCCTCGCTTGGCCAGGTGCACCGCGCAACCCTCCCCACCGGCGAGACGGTCGCGGTCAAGCTGCAATACCCCGACATGGCCTCGGCCGTGGAGGCCGATCTTGGCCAGCTCGACCTCATGCTCTCGCTGTTCCGCCGGGTCGATGGCTCGGTCGACATGACGGAGATCCGCGAGGAACTGGCAGCCCGGCTTCGCGAGGAGCTGGACTATGGCCGCGAGCTCAAGCACCTGCTGCTCTATGCCCGGATGCTGGCCGGCGAGCCGCATGTGCGCGTGCCCAAGCCCTTCGCCGACCTGTCCACGCCCCGCCTGTTGACCATGGAGTGGCTCGACGGCTCCCGCCTGCTCGACTGGAAGGACGCGCCGGCCGAGGTTCGCAACCGCATTGCGGAGGCCCTGTTCCTCGCCTGGTACCGCCCCTTCTATCGCATGGGCGTGATCCACGGCGATCCGCATCTGGGCAACTACACGGTCGCCCGCGCCGATGCCGACAGCGCAGTCGTCAACCTGCTCGACTTCGGGTGCGTCCGCATCTTCCCGCCCCGCTTCATCGAGGGCGTCAACGAACTCTATCGCGCAATCGAGGCCGACGACGACGCGCGCGCAGCCCATGCCTTCGAAATGTGGGGCTTCAAGGGCCTGACTCGTGAAATCCGCGACGTGCTGCTGGTCTGGGCACGCTTCCTCTATGGCCCGCTGCTGGATGATCGCGTGCGGCCGATCGACATCGACGGCCGGCCTGGCGAATATGGCCGCGCCACCGCGCAAAAGGTCCACCAGGAGCTTCGCAAGCTCGGCACCGTTACCATCCCGGCCGAGTTTGTCTTCATGGACCGGGCCGCCATCGGCCTCGGCGGTGTGTTCATCCAGCTCGGCGCAGAACTCAACTGGTCCGCCCTGTTCCGGCAGTTGATGGACGATTTCAGCGTGGCCGATGTCGAAGCCCGCCAGGCAGCAGCGCTTGCCGAGGCCGGGCTGCTGAGCGCCTGAAGCCGCGCTTGCCGGGCCGAAAGTCGACCTTTGCACTCTCCTATCGAATGCGGCATTGCTAATTCCGCACACAGGCGGCAAGGCCCGCCAATTCCATCGTCTCAATGAGGGAGCGACATGGCAGACACGCACGGCAACGCGCAGGGCAGCAACGACGGAGTGAGCTGGGACAAGGCCGCCCGTGACAACCGCGAAGTCTATTCCGGTTTTCTCGGCCTCACCAAATGGGCCATCATCTTCGTTGTGCTCGTGCTGATCGGCATGGCCATCTTCCTCGTCTGACCGCGTTGTGGGCCAGCTCGGCCCGGTCACTTTGCCAATCGCCCACAGACAAAGGGCTCCGCACCAACAGGGCCTCAGGGGGACCGCATGAAGATTGCAGTGCTGGCCGAAACGGCCGCAGGCGAACGGCGGGTTGCCGCCACGCCGGAAACGGTGAAGAAGTTCGGCGCGCTCGGCGCGACCGTCGCCGTCGAAGCGGGCGCTGGCGCCAATGCCAACATTCCTGACGCAGCCTTTGCCGAAGCCGGCGCCAGCGTCGGGA
>JBGTBK010000380.1:0-2906 GCA_041749355.1 Sandaracinobacter sp.
ACCGCGCGCTCGGCTGGCTCGCCGTGCTTGCGATGGCGGGCGCGGCCGGGCTTGGGCTGTTTCACGCCGGCGTCGAGCTGAAATGGTGGCCCGGCGTGACTGGATGCACGGCGCCCGTTGTGCCGGGCATGAGCACGGAGGCGATGCTGGACAGCCTGCTGGCGGCGCCGCTTGTGAGGTGCGACGAAATCCCGTGGAGCCTTCTGGGGCTTTCGATGGCAGGGTGGAACGCGCTGGTGTCGGCCGGCGCTGCGCTGTGCGGCGCGTTCGTTCTGCTGTTCACGAGGGTGAGGGTCTGATGACGGAAACTGTCGAGCGGCTTGCTGGCGACCGGGCTCCTGATCGCTCTGCGATGGTTCGGGTGGACCATGCTGGCGAATATGGCGCCGCGCGCATCTATGCGGGGCAGCTGGCCGTGATGGGCACGCGCCACAGCTTTTCCGGCGAGATCGCACGGATGGCAACGCAGGAGGAACGCCACCTCAAGACCTTCGACCGGCTGATCCTGGAGCGGCGGGTGCGCCCCACCCTGCTGATGCCGCTGTGGCATGTGGCGGGCTTTGCGCTGGGGGCTGCCTCGGCGCTGGCGGGGCCGAAGGCGGCGATGGCGGTAACGGCGGCCGTCGAGACCGAGATCGACCGGCACTATGCAGCCCAGCGCGAGCTGCTGTCTGGTGAGGACCCCGAGCTCGAAGGGCTGATTGCCGAATTCCAGGCCGAGGAAGTCGAGCATCGCGAAACCGCCGTGGCGCACGGCGCCGAGGAGGTGACCGCCTATCCGCTTATGTCGGCGATCATCCGCGCAGGCTGCCGCGCCGCGATCCGGGTGAGCGAAAAGATCTGATCCGAGGTTCCTAGAGCCCGTCTGCGTCGGGCTCGAAGGCCAGGAGATCCCCCGGCTGGCAGGCGAGCACGGTGCAGAGCTGGGCCAGCGTTTCGAAGCGAATTCCCTTCACCTTGCCGGACTTCAGCAGGCTGAGGTTGGTTTCGGACAGGCCGATCGCTTGGGCGAGGTCGCGCGACTTCATCTTGCGCCGCGCGAGCATCACATCGAGGGTGACGACAACGGCCATGGCCTAGACGAACGCCTCCAGCTCGGCCTTGGCTGCGGCCGCGCGCGCCCAGGCGTCGCCGATCCAGCGGATGGCAAGCCCGACTGCGCCCAAAACGACCACGAGCGAGAAAAGCGGGCCGCCATGGCCGCCGTCCGCGCTCCATCCTCCGACCAGCATCAGGACGGCAGCTGCCACCAGCGCCGTGCCGATATGCCCCAGCCGCTCGCCATTTTCGGGCACGAGGATGGCGCCGGTGCCGAACACGGTGAAAAGCGAGCGGGCAAAGCCGACGGCTGCCAGCAGCGCGATTGCCGGAAGCGCGCGGATGAAGAACTGCCCCAGCGCCCGGCCGGTTTCCTGTTGCAGCGAAAGGTCGCTGCCGAGCCAGGCGGCGGACGCCTGTTTCAGCGGCACATAGGCCTCGGCGAACAGCCAGAGCGCGCCGGACCAGAGGATGATGGTGAAGAGGGTGGCCAGCGAACGGCCACGCTGGGCGAGCGGATCTCCGGCGGGATCGTCGATGGGTTCGGCAGTCATCAGGGCAACTCCGGCTGGTCGCGCAGTGGCGATTCGAGACATGTTGAGATGCTCGTAGGTCAGATATTTATTTATTTCAATCGTAAAAAACATTATGAAATGTTGTCCTTCGCGAACTTTGGGAGGCAGCATGGTGGCAGGTCCACATTCACCTTGCCGGCCGTGTGGCTGCGTGGCACGTTCAGTTCGTCTGCGAGTGGGGGTGCGATGTTCGGCAAACAGGTGGACGCGGCGCGGGAAGCGTTCGAGGCGCAATTCGAGGATGTTGCGGGCGGCGTGCATTTTCGCCCTGGTGGTGTCGGCGAGCCGTTCCGGCTGACAGCGGCAGAGCGTGCCGAGGCGATTGCAGCCTTCGAGACCAGAATGAAGCGCGTGACCTGGTCCATGATGGCGGTCCTGTTCGGCGCCCTAGGAATTATGGCCTGGTTCAGTCTGGACGCTGACTTCTCGATCGAGATCGGGACCTTTGCGATCATCGCCGTCGTGATGGGGGGATATATTCTGGCCTATCGCCGGGCCATGCACGCGCCTGCGCGACGCCATGCCGGACGGCAGGTTCCGGGCGAGAACCGTTCAAAGGCCGAGATGCGGGCGGTCGAACTGCGCAAGATGTCGTGGTCCCAGATCGGTCTCAGTACCGCGGCCCTGCTGGTGCTGATCTGGGTGAAGCTGTCGGAAGAGGTTCCGGGAAGCAATGCCTTCTGGGCCTGGCTCCTCTTTGGCGGCGCCATTCTTTCTGTCGTGCTCGTGCGGAGCGTCCGCAAGTTCCGGCTGCCGCCAGAGGACTAGGCGGCCAGCTGCTCCACCAGCGCCTTCACCTTGGCGCCTTTCCATTGCGGGGCCGGCGCGCAGAGCCAATAGGCGTCGTCCGTGGCGATGCGGTCGGCTCGCTCTTCGACTGCGCCGGATTCCAGGGCAGCTGCCGCCAGCGTGAGGGGCACCCGGGCCTGGCCAAGGCCGGCAATCGCCCAGTCGAGTGCCTGGCCGGCATCCGGAAGCGCAACCGCCGGGCCTTCCATGCTGCGCCAGCCGAGCGCGCGGGCAGGGGCGCCGGGGGCTGCGACGGTCACCAGCACTTCATCAGCAAGCTTGCGGCCGAACACGCCTTCGGCATCGGGCGCGGGGCCGAAGCTGAGCGCCAGATCGAGATTGGCCTGGGCGAAATCGACCGGGCCATCCAGCGCCAGCACCTGCACGCTGGCGTCGGGGTTCGCCTCCAGCCAGCGGGCAAGGCGAGGCTGAAGCCAGTGGCGGATGGCCCCGCGCGCGCAGCCGAGCGACAGGCGAAGCGTGCCCTGCCCTTCCTGAAGGGCG
>JBGTBK010000381.1:0-3411 GCA_041749355.1 Sandaracinobacter sp.
CGCTGACCGGCCTGTTCGACCGGCTGGCGGCCATCCCCCGCCCCTTCCTGCTGTTCGTGGACGACCTCGCCTTTGCCGGTGCCGACCCGCAGGTCCGCACGCTCAGATCCCTTCTGGACGGTGGCGTTGCCGAGCGGCCGGCCAACATCCGCCTCGCCGTCACCTCCAACCACCGGCATCTCGTCGAGCGAGAAGCCGCCGACAGCCGCCACGCCCGCGACGCCGCCGACGACCAGCTGGCCCTTGTCGACCGCTTCGGCCTGGTGCTCGGCTTCCACGCGCCCGACCAGGACACCTATCTCGAAATGGTTCGCCGCCATCTCGAAGCCGAAGGCCTGCCGCTGGACGAGACCGACGCGATTGCCTTTGCCCTTGCCCGCGGCGGGCGCTCGGGCCGCACCGCCTGGCACTACCGAACCGAACTGCTGACGCGGCGCGCCACAACATAGGGCTTGTTTCTGCGAATAATTCGCAATAGCTTTTTGCGACTCGTTCGCAAGGAGAGCCGATGCGCACCGCCCTCACCCCCCACAGCTTCACCCCGCCCCCCGTGCTCGCCCTGGCAGAGGAATCCCGCATCCAGCTGAAGGCCGCCCGCATGTGGGTGATGCTGGCCCGCCATCACCGCAATCCACGGCCCGTGCTTGCAAGCCTGCTCGGCGGGGGCACGGCTGCCTTCTGCGCCTTCATGGACCGGCTGGTGACGGCCTGGCCCGACCCTTTCACCGCCTACCCGCCCTGCGCCTGTGCCCTCTCTCCAGACGAGCACAGCCTGGTCAGGCTGCTCACTCTGGCCGGCGCCGGCGACGAGGCCGGCGCAGACCGGTTGCTGGAGGACCTGCTGCCCAGCGCCGAACGCACGCGGCTCTGGCAGGCCGCCAGCCGCGCGGTGGGCGAAGGGATCTGGCACAGCTGCTGAAGCGGGCCAGCACGGCCTGCCTCAGCGCGCGCCCCCGAACAGCTGCCGCCCCGCGAGATCCAGCATGATCTCCTCGCTCCCCCCGCCGATCGCGTTCACACGCACCTCGCGGTAGATCCGCTCCACCTTGCTGCCGCGCAGATAGCTCGCCCCACCCAGCACCTGCGCCGCTTCCCGCGCCACTGCCTCCAGCGTGCGCGTCGCCTGCACCTTCAGCATGGCATAGCTCGCAGGCTCGCCGGTGCCGTTCTTGTGCTGGTGCGCCAGCAGGTCCACCCAGGCCTGCGTCGTCTCGATCTGCCGCACCAGGTCGGCAAGCTTGATCCGGATCGACTGGTGCGAGATCAGCGCCTTGCCGAAGGTCTCCCGCTCCAGCGCCCAGTCCACTGCCTCCTGCAGCGCCACCCGTGCCATCGCCATGCAGCCATGCGCCATCCCCAGCCGCTCGGAGTTGAAGTTGCGCATGATGCCGATGAAGCCGCCATTCTCCGGCCCGATCAGATTCTCGGGCGGCACTTCCACGTCCTGGAAGTACACGGCCGCGGTGTCCGAACAGTGCCAGCCCATCTTCTCCAGCCGGGTGCGGCTCACGCCGGGACGGTCGGTCTCGATCAGCATCAGCGAAATCCCGCCCATGCCCGGCCCGCCGGTGCGCACCGCGA
The DNA here is from genome assembly GCA_041749355.1 of Sandaracinobacter sp. GTDB lineage: Bacteria > Pseudomonadota > Alphaproteobacteria > Sphingomonadales > Sphingomonadaceae > Sandaracinobacteroides. The sequence goes on from JBGTBK010000381.1 coordinate 1,582, forward strand.
CCGTCATGTAATCGGCCCGCATGGCCGACGTGATGAACATCTTGGAGCCGTTCACCACATAATGGTTGCCCCGCTTCTCGGCCCTGGTCTTCAGCGCGGCGACATCCGATCCGCCGCCCGGCTCGGTGATTGCAAGGCTGATGATCTTCTCGCCCGCCAGCACCTCGGGCGCGATCCGCCGCTTCATCTGCTCGCTGCCCAGCGCCAGGATCGGCGGCAGGCCGATGCCGTGCGTCATCAGGCTGGCACCCAGCCCCCCGGCGCCAGGCGCTGCCATTTCTTCCGACTGGGTCATCGAATGGAACACGTCAAAGCCTTCGGAGTGGCCGCCATATTCTTCCGGGTAGCCCAGCCCCAGGATGCCGGCTTCGGCCGCCTTCCGGTGCAGTTCGCGCGGCAGCTCGCCGTCGCGCTCCCACTGGTCGATGTGCGGCTCCACCTCGCGTTGCACGAAGGTCCGCACGCTGTCGGCGACCGCCTGGTGGGTTTCGTCATAGAAAGGGCTCTTTGCCCGCCACTTTTCGAACAGCCGCATTGAATTCTCCTCTCCCCTCACGCTAGCAAGGGGAAAGAGAGGGAATAAGCTCATGAAAATCCTTGAGGCGGAGCCGATGAAGACTTTGGCCGCGCTGCTGATGGCGGCCTCTGTCCTGTGCGCCACCGCGCCCGCCGCCGCCCAGGCGCCACTCAAGCCTTTCCAGCCGGCCGACCTCTATGACCTCTCGCTGGTCACAAACCCGCAGGTCTCCCCCGATGGCACGCGCGTGCTGTTCACCCGCAGCGCCTTCGACCGCGCAACCGACCGCCGCACCGGCGAGCTCTGGCTGGCCCATGTCGATGCCCAGGGCCGGATCATCGACAAGCGCCTCCTCGTCGGCCGCGACGTCGCCCCCCGCCAGGCCAGCTGGTCACCCGATGGCAGCCGCATCACCTATGTCGCCCAGTCGCTCGGCAAGGCGCAGATCCATGTCCTCGCCCTGTCCGAAGGCCTCGGCAAGCCGGTCACCAGCGGCGACCTCGGCCCCTCCCAGCCGCGCTGGTCGCCCGATGGCACGCGCATCGCCTTCGTCGGCCGGGTGGAGGCAAAGCCCGTCACCATTCCCGGCATGCCCGAAAAGCCCAAGGGCACCGAGGCAGCGCCCGACGCCAAGATCGTCTCCGACCTGTTCTGGCGCGCCGACGGCGTGGGCGAAGTGAAGCCAGGTGCCACCCATCTGTTCGTCGCCGATGCCGCCTCGGGCGCCGTGACCCAGCTGACCGTCGGCGACACCGACAAGGTGAACGAGGGCGGCGGCCTCGCCTGGACGGCGAACGGCCGGGCAATCATTGCCCCCTTCGCCGCAGACCCCATCAACGGCCCGCGCGAGATCGACCTGTATCTGTACGAAGCGCGCATCGGAGAGGGCGGCAAGGTCTGGCCACCGGTTCAGCTGACCAGCCGGGCGGGCAGCGAATATGACCCCGTGGTCTCGCCCGACGGCGGCACGGTCGCCTTCCTCGGCAGCATGGCAAGCGACCAGTTCTACGACATGCCCGAGCTGTGGACGACCTCTGCAACGCCGGGCGGGGCGGTGCGCCACCTGAGCCAAGCCCTCGACCGGCCGGTCGCCGACGCGGCATGGGCATCCGATGGGCGCACCCTCGACATCCTCTACCACGACGAGGGCACCCAACGGCTCGCCCGCATCGACGCGGCAACCGGCACCACCACTGTCCGCGTGCCCTCCGTCGGCGGCACCCGCCTCTACCTCCCCTCGGCCGGCGGGCAAGCCTCCTGCGCCAAGGACGTCTGCGCCTACACCACCCCCCTCACCGACCGACCCGCCGGGC
>JBGTBK010000382.1:0-5512 GCA_041749355.1 Sandaracinobacter sp.
CTCACGCGCGACGACGACCGCTTCGTGACACTCGGCAACCGGGTGCGGCTCGCGCGGCAATGGCGGGCCGACCTGTTCATCTCCATCCACGCCGACAGCGCGCCGAACGTGCTTGCGCGCGGCGCCTCGGTCTACACCCTGTCCGAAGTCGCCTCCGACCGGGAAGCTGCGCGCGTCGCCGCCAAGGAGAACAAGGCCGACCTCATCGCCGGCGTCGACCTGTCGGGCGAGGACCGGGAAGTCGCCTCCATCCTCGTCGACCTCGGCATGCGCGACAGCATGAACGCCAGCGCCGATTTCGCCCAGCTTCTGCAGCGCCGGATGGAGCCCGAAGGCGTGCTGTTCCGCAGCCAGTTCCACCGCTTTGCCAATTTCCAGGTGCTCCGGAACCTCGGCGTGCCGGCCGTGCTGCTGGAAACCGGCTTCCTGTCGAACGAGGAAGACAGCCGGGTGCTGCAATCGTCGAAAGGCCAGCGCGCAATCGCCAATGGCCTGGCCGACGCAGTGGTCGACCATTTCGCGGGGCGCTAGGAAGCCCGCCGCCCCCCATGGGCTTCGCCCATCCGGCGAACGCCAGCGATCTTCGCTTCCAGCGGCGCCCAGTCATCGGCGTCCGCAATCGGCGCCCACAGCGCCTCCACCTCGTCGATCAGCATCGTGCAGGGCCGCTCGTCGGCCCAATAGGGGTGCTCGAGCGCGCCCGGCAAGGCGCGGAACCCGGCCAACTGCTCGATGAAGGGTGCAAAGGCCGAATGCGGCGTCAGCGGCACCCGCCCGCCGCGAAACGCGAACCAGGCCTCGTCCGGCTGGATTCCGCTTTCGCCCAGCCCCACTTCAAAGGCGCGCACCAGCGCCTCCTCGGCCTCGGCGCTTCCGCGCTCGAGCCCCAGCCGCCACAAGGCCTTTGCCCGCACCGCCTCGCCCAGCAGGTCGGGCCATTGCTTCAGCGCCGGCACCAGGCTTTCGGTCGGTGCAACCAGCCGCAGCGCCTTTGCCAGTTCCACCAGATTCCAGTGCAGCGCCTCGGCCTGTCGGCCAAAGGCGTAGAGGCCGAAATGGTCGAAATAAGCCGCCGTGAAATCGCTCTGCCAGCGCGGCAGGAAGCGCCAGGGGCCATAATCGAAGCTTTCGCCCGAAACGTTCATGTTGTCGGTGTTCAGCACGCCGTGGACGAAACCCGCCACATGCCAGTCGGCCGCCAGCCGGGCAGCGCCCGAAACCGCATAGCCCATCAGCGTCGCGACAGGGTCCGCGCCGGGGTCCAGCCGCGCGATATTGTCGAGGCAATAGCCGACCAGCTTCTGGATGTTGTGCGGTTCTTCCAGCGCTGCCAGCCGCTGGAAGCTGCCATAGCGGATGTGGCTGTGGCTCAGGCGCACCAGCACGGCAGACCGGGTCGGCGAAGGCTCGTCGCCCCGCTCCAGCGCCTCGCCGGTCTCGATCAGCGACAGCGTGCGCGAGGTGGTCACGCCGAGCGCTTCCAGCATCTCGGTCGCCAGAATCTCGCGCACCCCGCCCTTCAGCGTCAGCCGCCCATCACCGAAACGCGACCAGGGTGTCCGGCCCGAGCCCTTGGTGCCGAGGTCCATCAGCCGGCCACGCCCATCCAGCATCTGTGCAAACAGGAAACCCCGCCCGTCGCCCAGCTCGGGGTTGTAGGTGCGGAACTGGTGGCCATGATAGCGCAGCGCCAGCGGCTGCGGCAGGCTTCCAGGCAGGGGCGTGAAGCGGCCGAAATGGTCGATCCACTCGGCATCGCCCAGCCCGTCCAGACCCACTTCGGCAGCAGCCGCCTGGTTGCGATAGCGCAGCAGCTGCTTCGGGAAAGGGGCGGCTTCCACGATGTCGCAGAAGTCGGGGCCCAGCATGTCGATGGCGCGGCTGGGGCGGAAGCCTGAAAAGTCGGTCACCCGGGGCAGATGGGCCGCGCGGCGGCCTGGATCAACCCCCGGGTCAGCTGCGCGCGGGGTGCCCGACTGCGCTGGTCAGGAAGCGAACCACCTCCGCGCGGATCCGCGACCGGTCCTCGGCCGTTGCGCCGGGGGCAAAATAATGGTGCATCGCTTCGCCGACCAGGGCGAAGATCAGCTGCGAGGCAATCGCCGTGTCCACCCCATGCAGGCCGTGGCGGGCTGCAACCGCATCCATATGGGCCTGGGTCCAGTCCGCCACGATTTCCTTGGCGGCGTGGAAGAAAGGCTCGGCCTCGGGATTCTTCTTGAGGTTCTTGTGGGTCGGCTGGCATTCGCCATCCTGCACCACTTCCTCCCACACATTGTTCACTTCGCAGAAGTCGAAGCAGCGGTTGATCGAGACCTCGAAGGTCACGTCCTCAATCGAATCACCGGCCTGCATGGCGGCCACCATCTTCTGGCCATGCAGCTTGCCAAGCTCCACCAGCAGCGCGCGCTTGGACCCGAAATGGTAGAAGATCGAGCCTTCCGACACATCCGCCTGGGCGGCGATGTCGGCGGTGCCGGTGTTGGAATAACCCCGCGATCCGAACAGGAAATAGGCCGCTTCCAGAACGCGCAGGCGTGTTTCCGCCGGATCATAGCGACGCGACTTGTTGTCGGCGTCAGCCTTCACCAGCTTTGGTTCGGCCCGCAGGGTTCGTCCCGCGGTGCGTCCGTCATGCGTTGCGTTCGGCTTCGTGGCCACTGCGTCCGGCGTCCTCTCTCGCGTCCCCAGTCCCTGACGGTCCCTATGCGACAAAACTGAGTGGCAGTCAAAAGTTCCGCAAATCGCACGCGCACAAGTTGCGCAAATTGCGCGGGGACTGCCTGCCGCCTACAAGGCCGCGGTGGAACAGCCCTGGACCGATCACTATCTGTGGACGAGCGACAATGTGCGCCTCCACTACAGGGATTTTCCCGGCGGGCGAGAGGGCCAGCCGGCGCTGCTCTGCCTTCCCGGCCTCACCCGCAACGCCCGCGATTTCGAGTCGCTGGCACGCCGCCTGTCGCCCGATTTCCGCGTGGTCACGCCCAGTTTCCGGGGCCGGGGTGATTCGGGCTATGCCCGCGACCCGCTCACCTATGTGCCGCTCAGCTATCTGCAGGATCTGGGCCGCCTGCTGGATGCGGCCGGGCTGTCCAGCGTGGTCATCATCGGCACTTCGCTCGGCGGGCTGATGGGCCTCCTTCTGGATGGCACCCAGCGCAGCCGGATCGCAGGGCTGGTGCTGAACGATCTGGGCCCCGACATGGAGGCGGCCGGCCTCGACCGGGTTCGCGCCCAGGTCGGCAAGGGCGGCAACTGGCCGACCTGGCTGACCGCCGCGCGCGACATTGCCCGCCGCCAGGCCGAAATCTATCCCGGCTGGTCGCTGGAACAGTGGCTGGCCCACGCAAAGCGGCTGTGCAGGGTCTCTCGCGAAGGGCGGATCGTGTGGGACTACGACCCCGAGATCGCAGCCCCCTTCAGCCTCCCCAACGGCGACGCGACGCTCGATCTCTGGCTCGCGCTCGAGGGCTATCGCGGCCGGCCGCTGCTGTCGATCAGGGGCGAACGCTCGGACGTGATGAGCGCTGCAACGCAAGGCAGGATGGCCGAACGGATGCCCGACCTCGTTGCAGTCACAGTGCCCCGCGTCGGCCATGCGCCCACCCTCGACGAGCCACCGGCAGCCGAGGCGATCGACCGCTTCCTCCAGCCTTTTCGCTGATGCGGACCGGGCAGGTGGGCAGTCTGGCAACAGTGGCGCTGCTCGCCCTGCCGCTTGCCCTTCTGCTGGGCGCGATCGTTCCACGCAATCCGGGCTGGCAGGAACCCGCGGAAGGGATCGAGATCGCAGTCCATTCCAGCCCGGCCCACACCGAACTGGTCCTGCCAGTTGCCGTTGCCGGCCACGACTGGCGGGACGTGCTGCCGGCCGGCACGGTGCCGCCGGGCACCACCCACCTGTCCTTTTCCTGGGGGGACGCCGAATTTTTCCTGGCAACCCCGACCTGGGCCGACCTCCGGCTGCACACCGCGGCCCAGGCGCTGTTCGCCAGCCGGGGCAGCTTCGTCCATCTGCACCGCCTTGCGGGCTCCCGAGGGCGACCGATCCGGCTCTCGCCCGACGCCTATGGCCGGCTCGTGGAAGCGATCGGGGCCGAGATCGGGCCCGGCGGCCCCACGCCCGGCTATGGCGCCGACGACCTCTTCCTGCCGTCCCCCAGCCATTATTCGGGCCTGCGCACCTGCAACAATTGGGCAGCCGACATGCTGGCTGACGCCGGGGTGCGGGTCGGTGTCTGGACTCCGCTGCCGCAAACCCTCATCTGGCGGTTCGAGGAGCGACTGCACGAGGGCGGCTGAGGGAGGACGGACATGACAGGCACGGAATCTGGCACGGCAGCGGGCACACGGCAGGTCTGGCGGCTGGCAAAGCGGCCCGTGGGCGACATCGCCGACGGCGATCTCGTCTATCGCACCGAGGCGATCCCCGCGCTGAAGGACGGCGAGTTCCTCGTGCAGGTGGGCTATCTGTCGCTCGACCCAACCAACCGGATCTGGATGTCCGACATGGAGCAGTACATGCCCCCTGTCGGGATCAACGATCCGATGCGCGGCGGCGTGGTCGGCCGGGTGGTCGCCAGCCGCAATTCGGCCTTCCCCGAAGGCGCACTTGCAGCCGGCCTTGGCGAATGGGCCACCCACATCGTCTCGAACGGCATGGGCATGTCGCTCTTCCCCGAACTGCCGGGCATCAGCGTGGCAGCCGCCTTCGGCACATTCGGCGTTGTCGGCCCGACCGCCTATTTCGGCCTGCTCGACATCGGCCAGCCCAAGCCCGGCGAAACCCTGGTGGTGGGGGCAGCCGCCGGCGGAGTCGGCCAGATCGTCGGCCAAATCGGCAAGCTGAAGGGCTGCAAGGTGATCGGGATCGCCGGCGGGCCCGACAAGTGCCGCTTCATCACCGAGGAACTCGGCTTCGACCATGCCATCGACTACAAGGCCGAGGATGTGGGCGCAGCCCTCGACCGGCTGGCGCCCGACGGCGTCGACATCAATTTCGAGCAGGTGGGCGGGCCGATCATGTCGGCGGTTCTCAGCCGCATGAAGCTGTTCGGGCGCATTCCGCTGTGCGGAATGATCTCGGGCTACAACGCCACCACCGCCGCCGAAGAGCCCGGTCGCTGGACCATGATCCTGATGCGGCGCCTGACGATCCGCGGCTTCATCGTCACCGACTTTGCCGACCGCTTCGGGGAAAGCTTCCAGCAGCTGGCCCAGTGGATGATGGAAGGGAAGGTCAAGACCAGGCAGGATATCCGCCCGGGCCTCGAACATGCCAACGAGACGGTGAAGCTGCTCTATTCCGGCGGGAATTTCGGCAAGCTGCTGGTCGAGGTCTCGAAGCTCTAGGACCTAGTCCTTCAGCAGTTCGCCTTCGAGCACGTCGGGCGGCGTCCGGCTGGCAAGCACGGCCTCGGGCCGGCGCGGTGGCAGGGCAGCTGTCGCGCCCTCTGCCTCCTTGCGCGCGTTCCGGCGCTCCAGCCAGCGCGTGAAGAGCAGCCCGCCG
>JBGTBK010000383.1:0-1963 GCA_041749355.1 Sandaracinobacter sp.
ACGGCCTCGCCGATCGCGGCCGCCTCCAGGCCGGTGAAACCCTGCTGGTCTTTGGCGCAGCCGGCGGCGTGGGCGCAGCTGCAATCGCAGTCGGCAAACGCATCGGCGCAACCGTCATCGCAGCCGCCTCCACCCCCGAAAAGCGCGCCTTCGCGCTGGCCCTCGGTGCCGACCATGCAATCGACACCAACCCCGAAGGCTGGCGCGACCGCCTGCGCGAGCTGCTCGGCAAGCGCCCGCTCGACGTCATCCTCGATCCCGTGATGGGCCCACTGTTCCAGCCCGCCTTCCGTTCGCTCGGCTGGGGCGGCCGGCACCTCGTGGTCGGCTTCGTCGGCGGCCCCATTCCGGCCCTTCCCGCCAACCTGACCCTGATGAAGGGCGCCGACCTTGTCGGAGTCGATGTCCGCCAGTTCCAGCTGTTCGAGCAGCCCCGCGCCGCACGCCATCTCGCAACCCTGATCGGCTGGCTCGGAGACGGCAGCCTGCGGCCGCCAGCCACCCGAACCTTCGGCTGGGCAAGCGCGCCAGCCGCCCTGGAAGAAGCCCTCGCAGGCCAGGCTCCCGGCAAGGTCGTCGTCACCAGCTGACGCAACGCTACTGCTCCAGCCGCAGGTTGCCGAGCTGGGTTCCGATCTCGCGAAAGGCACCCCGCAGTGCCGAGGCAGTCGGCGCATGGAAGTAATAGGCCGGCCCCGAAGCACACTGCTGATAGAGCGTGCGCGTCGACCCGCTGGTGCCAAGCGTGATGGTATAGACGCGGATCCCCTGCGCCTTGATGTTGGTGCAAAGCGCCAGCATCCGATCGTTGATGCGCGTGTTGGCGGTGCCGCCGTTGGTCGTGCCCAGCCGCCCGTCCGTCAGCCGCCCATAGGCGGTATAGTCGAAGGCCGGCGGCCGCCCGTAATCGAACCAGTTGTTGTCGCCGTCAGTCATCATCACGATCACCTTCGACATGAAATCCCGCGGCCCCGGATAGTCGAGCGGCAGGCCGGCGGGCGTGCTGGTGCCCCAGGGGCTCGTGCCCCAAAGCCCCCGCCACCTCGGAGACAGGGTCATCCAGCCAGCCTGAAGCCCCATATTGCCCATCGTCCCGCCCCGGTTTGTGGGCTGCAGTGCCGCAATGATCGACAGGATCTGGTCGCGGTTGTTGCTCAGCCCCGCCACAGGCTGGCCGCAGCCCACATTCGGGCCCTTTCGGCTGTTGTTGTTGGTCCAGCTGTTGTTCGGATCCAGGCTGTCGGTGTCGTCGGGATCTGGCGTTTCGTTCGAAGTGATGGCCGGCCCAGTGCCCCAGTCCGCATCGCCGAACACCGGCCCGACAAGGCCCCGGGTCGTGCGGGTCCCGAAGGCATTGGCAGCCGTCTGCGCCCGGGTGGAGGGATAGAGGAAGGGCCGGAACGGCGCGACGTCCGGCGGCGTGTCCGTCTGGTCCTCGCCGCCCTGCCGGGCCTCCACGCACCCGCGCCAGCGGAACGGCGCGTACCCGCTGGCCTCGCCGCCAACCAGCCAGCCCGCCCGGTCCGGTCCAAAGTTCACGGTCGAGGTGTAGGGCACGACCGAGATGTAGAGCGTGTCCAGGCTCGACCGCCCGCCATAGAGGATGTTGACCAGGTCGGCCGCCGCAAGCCGCATCTGGGTCATCGACGTGCCCGTCATCGAGCCCGTCACATCCAGCACCAGCGCCAGCTCCATCCCGAAGGTGGTCCGCCGCGCGGTTGCCGAGGCGCTGACCGGAAGGGTTGCCCAGCGCGCGCCGGCCAGTTGCAGGAAGCTGGTGTGGATCCGGCCACTGGCCGACACAGACAGGGTGCTCCCATCCGACGACGCCGACGCCGAAAAGCCATCGAGCGCAAGCCCGCTTCCGGCGGTGAAGTTCGCGTCGAAGAACATCCGCGCGTCGGCCGCCGAATCCCTCGCCCCCAGAACCCGCGCGCCGGCCAGCGCTGCGGCATCCACGGCC
>JBGTBK010000384.1:0-3818 GCA_041749355.1 Sandaracinobacter sp.
CGCAGCATCGCCAGCCGCTCGGCAGGCGTGCCGCCCCAGTCGTGCCGGCCTTCGCCAAGAACCTGGTCGTCGATCACATCGTCGCAGTGCCGGCACCAGGCATAGAGCAGCGTCGCCCGGTCCCGCGTCGCGCCGTCGAACAGCCGGCTCGCCAGCGCAAAGCTCTTGGAGCCCTGGCGGATCGCGTCGTGCGCACTCTGAAGCAGAAGATCTCCCACGCCCCCGCTCCTAGCCGACCGCCCGGGTCTTCGCCAAGCGCCTTGCGTGCATGGCCTAGGGCTGCGGCCGCCGCGCATAGGCGGCATCGAACGCCGCTTCAAGCGGGCCATGGGTTCCGCGAATGCCGGCGATCACTTGCGCCGACCAGTCGAAATAGCTCGCCTTGCGCAGCGGCGACCAACCGGCCGGCGGCCAGTCGATCAGGTCGTTCAGGTTCACGCTCTTGTCGGCCAGCTTGACCAGCCGGGCCGGCAGGCTCAGGCGCGGAGCAGCTTCGATCGCCCAGGCCCGCATCGCGGCCTTGTCCAGGTGCGGCGGGTCGGAAAGCTCGAACACCACCCCGGCCACCTCGCTGCCGAAGCGCGCTTCCAGTTCCGGAAAATCGACTTCGCAATCCTCCAGCACGTCGTGCAGCGCAGCCGCTGCCAGCACCAGCGGATCGGTCACACCGCCCACGTCCACCAGCAGCTGCAGCAGCCGGATGGGGTGGTTGATCGCCGGAGTCTCGCGGTCCTTGCGGAACTGGGTGCGATGCGCCTCGGCGGCAAACCCCAGCGCGCGGACCACCAGGGTTGCCCCATCGAGGACCCGCGCCGCCCGGGCCATCGCCCTACTGCGCGGCTTCCAGCCGCGGCCCACCATTGGAAGGCCAGCGGGCAGGATCGCTCGCCCCAAGGTCCGCCAGCATCAGCTTGGCCGTCGCCTTGGCCGAGCCGACCACGCCCGGAATGCCCGCGCCCGGGTGCGTGCCGGCACCGACGAAATAGAGGTTCTTCAGCTCGTCGTCGCGGTTGTGGGTGCGGAAATAGGCCGACTGCCACAGCACCGGCTCCAGGCTGAAGGCAGAGCCCAGGTGCGCATTCAGCTCGGTGCGGAAATTTTCCGGCGTGAACATCGACATGTGCACCAGCTGCTCGCGCAGGCCCGGGATCATCCGCTTTTCCAGATAGTTCAGGATGTTGTCCGCATAGATGGGGGCAACCTTCTCCCAATCGAGCGGCGCCTTGCCCAGGTGCGGCACCGGCGAGAGCACATAGAAGCCCGAATGCCCTTCCGGCGCCATCGACGGGTCGGTCGCGGTCGGGTGGTGCAGATAGAGCGAGAAGTCGTCGGCCAGCCCGCCGCCCGAATAGATGTCGTCCAGCAGCTCCTTGTAGCGCGGCCCGAACAGGATCGAGTGGTGCGCGATTTCGGGGTGCGGCTTGTTCAGGCCGAAATAGATCACGAACAGCGAGGGCGAGAAGCTCTTGCGTTGCATCGCCTTCGACATCTTGCGGCCGCGCGGGTGGTGGCCCAGCAGGTCCTTGTAGGTGTGCACAACGTCGCCGTTGGACGCGACCGTGTCGGCCTTCAGCTCGGTGCCGTCGGCAAGGGTGATGCCCATCACATGGCCGGCGCCCGCTTCGATGCGGGTCACCTTCTGGCCCATGATCACCTGGCCGCCCAGGTCCTCGAACAGCTTCACCAGCCCGCGGATCAGCGCATGGGTGCCGCCGCGCGGGAACCAGACGCCCCACTTCTTTTCAAGCGCATGGATCAGCGCATAGACCGACGAGGTCTTGAACGGGTTGCCACCCACCAGCAGCGTGTGGAAGCTGAACGCTTCGCGCAGCTGCGGGTCCTTGATGAAGCTGGAGACCATCCCATAGACCGAACGGAAGGCCTGGTACTTGATGAGGCTGGGCGCTGCTTCCAGCATCGAGCGGAAGTCGAGGAAGGCCTCCGAGCCCAGCTTCAGATAGCCCTCGCGGAACACGCCCTCGGAAAACTCCATGAAGCGGCGATAGCCCTCCACATCGTCCTTGTTCCTCGCCGCGATCTGCGCCAGCAGCTTCTCGTCGTCGTTGGAATAATCGAAGACCTGCCCGTCTTCCCACAGAAGCCGGTAGAAGGGAGTCACAGGCATCAGCTCGACATAGTCGGCGATGTTGCGGCCAGAGAGTTCGAACAGCTCTTCCAGGCACGACGGGTCAGTGACGACAGTCGGGCCAGCGTCGAACTTGAAGCCGTCGACTTCATACACATAGGCCCGCCCGCCCGGCTTGTCCCGGGCTTCCACCAGCGTGGTCTGGATACCGGCCGATTGAAGCCGGATCGCAAGGGCAAGGCCGCCAAAGCCACTGCCGATAACCGCTGCCGTTCGCTGCATCGAAAAACTAACCCTTCAATATGCCGCGGATCGCGCGGGGGATCGGTATCGGAGGTTTCCCCGTCAGGACCCGGATCTTGTCAGGGAGCGTGCTATGGCCAGCATAGAAGCGCTCCACAAGGGCAGCATCGAGCCTGTAGAAATGCTCCAATATGCCCCGCCGCTCGTGCGGATAGGCCGCCCGGAACAGCATCTTGTTGAGAAGATGATAGAATCCCCGGGAATCCCAGGTCCTGGTGGCAAAGCTTCGGACTGCGCGGTCTATTGCCGCGCCAGAGAGATCGGGAAGCTTGGCCACATGGATGGCAAGCCTGACGGCATCGGGAAAGCTGTAGCCGGTCGCCGGATGGAACAGCCCGGCCGCCATGCCAACCGGCACGATGCCTTCGGGAAACGACGCCAGATGGGCGCGGATGTCGCCGGCGATCGTCATCGGCAGCACCCCGTCCTCCTCGCGCAGGATCCGGCGAATGCGCCAGCCCTGCGTTGCCGCATAGGCATGCACCCGTGCCGCAACGGCCGCCCGGTCCAGCTCCAGCCCGTCGGCGAAATAGGTGTCCTCGATCATCGCGGTCGTGGGCGTGAACGGCAGGGTATAGACGAAGCGATAGCCGTCCAGCTGGTCCACATTGGCGTCCATGATGATCGGCCCCTTCAGGCCGTGCGGCTCCTCCAGCTCGACTTCGAGGCCGACGAACTTCTGGAACCCCAGCTCAAGGTGGGGCGCGTCACGCTGGCCGCGGGCGTCGAGCACCGCGCCCGCCGAAATCGCCTGCTGGTTCGCAAGCACCACACCATCCGGCTTCACCGAAACGACCGGTGATTCCAGGAAACGCGCTTCGGATGGAAGGGCCGCCACCAGCGCATCGTGCAGCTTGTGCGAGAAGGCCGACTGATAGCCTGACGGAATGTGCCGCGTGAACTTCGGGAAGCGGATCTCATATTCCGGCCAGCGGTGCGCGATGATCGGCGCCACCAGCTCCGCCCCTTCCGGGCTCAAGTCGCTCGAAAAGCTGGACCAGGTGTGGTTGCCGCCAAAGGACGGGCCGGCCTCGAGGATCGCAACCGAAACCTCCGGGCGGTGCCGCGCCAGCGCAAGCGCGATCAGGCCGGCAGACAGGCCACCGCCCACGAGAACAAGGTCGAAATGCGGGGGGCTCTGGCTCACGGCACCGGCTCTAGCCATCCGAACGCGCCAGGTCGAGGGCAAGCGCCTCGGCCGCAAGCCGCCCCGACAGCGTCGCCATCGGAACCCCGGCACCGGGATGCACGGACCCGCCGGCGAGATAAAGACCCGGAATAGCCGAGCGCGCGCCCGGCCGGGAAAAACTGCCCGCCATGCCATGGTTCGCCTTGCCATAGAGCGCGCCCCCGGTGCCGGGGAACAGCGCCTCGAACCCGTCAGGGCCGGTCACCACGCTGCTCTCCTCGGCAAGCGCCACCTGAAGCC
>JBGTBK010000385.1:0-7235 GCA_041749355.1 Sandaracinobacter sp.
GCCGCCGCCGTGTAGGGGCCAACGCCCGGCAGGGTGCGAAGCCTTTGCGCCGTGTCGGGGAAGGCGCCGGCAGCCGCCACTGCCCGGGCTGCGGCACACAGGTTGCGGGCCCGGGCATAATAGCCAAGACCCGCCCATTCCCGCATCACGTCCGCCTCGCCTGCGGCTGCCAGTTCGTTGACAGTCGGCCAGAGCGCCACGAATCGCTCGAAATAGGGGCCGGCGGCTGCGACCGTGGTCTGCTGCAGCATGATTTCCGACAGCCATACCCGATAGGGGTCGGGCCTGCGGTCGCTTCCGGGGGGCTCCCGCCAGGGCAGGGTGCGGGCCGTGGCATCGTACCAGTCCAGCAGGTGCCGGGTGGGTGCTTGATCCATTTGGGTGTCGACTGCCATGCCCGCTCTCTGGCACAGGGCGGGGCGATGGCGAAGCCTCCCCGGAAAGCGAGCGACCCGCAGCCGCCCTCGCGGCGCAACGGAGTGCGCGATGTCGGCTCCTTGCTGCCGGATGTGGGCGGAATGGCGTTTCGGCGCTTCGGTTTCGTGCAGGGCGCGCTGCTCTCGCGGTGGCGCGACGTGGTGGGCCCTGTCTATGCGCGCTGGTCCATCCCCGAATCGCTGAAGTTCGCGCGCGGCCAAAGCACCGGCGGCGTGCTCACCATCCGGGTAGAGGGGCCATTCTCGCTGCAGCTCCAGCATGTGGGCCCGCAGATCATAGACCGCGCCAACCGGATCCTCGGCCATGCAGCTGTCGGGCGAATCCGGCTGGTGCAGGGCGAGGTGCCCAAGCCCGCCGAGCGCGCTGTTCCCCAGCCTGCGCCAGTCGGCCCCGGCCCTACCGCCAACCTGTCCGGCGTGAAGGACGAAGGCCTTCGCCTCGCGCTCGAGGACCTTGCAGCCCAGCTTGGCACGGCAAAGGCTCCACCTAAGATCGGCTGAGCAGGACCGGGTCGCACCCGGCTCTGATGGTCAGACCTCCACGACCGGCGAGTCGGCGCTGGCCTTCACATTCTCGATGCATTTCAGAGCAGAGGCCTTGGAGCTATAGCCTTCCGACGAGGTCGCGAGCACATTGCCGTTGGCATGCTTCAGCCGCCAGCGATGCTCCCCGGCCTTGTCCTTGTAGAGCTCGAACGTCATCGCCATGATTTCCCTCTCCATCCCTAGCGAGGGCCACAACGTTGCAGCATTCCTGCGGCCATGCAACCGTCGGTTGAACTGGGCCGCAAGGCCGCCTATCTCGGGCATGGGTGCCGGTACACGGCGCGCATTTTTTTGAGGGTCTGGATCGGCATGGGCACGTTCAACGAGCGCGAAAAGGGTTTCGAGGCCAAGTTTGCGCACGACGCAGACCTCGAGTTCCGCGTGACCGCCCGGCGGAACAAGCTTCTGGGCCTCTGGGCCGCGCAGAAGCTGGGCCTGACCGACGCCGAATCCGAAGCCTATGCAAAGTCCGTCGTGCAAGCCGACTTCGAGGAAACCGGCGACGAGGATGTGATCCGCAAGCTGATCGGCGATCTGCTGAAGGGCGGCGTGGACACCAGCGACATCGAGCTGCGCGAGATGCTGGCGAAGAAGACCGCCGAAGCGCGCGAGCAGATCGAAAAGCAGGGCTGAGCCATGCCAATGCCGGGACACGAGATCGAGGCGGCCATCATGGCGGCGCTTCCCGATGCCGAGGTCCGGTTGACCGACCTTGCCGGCGACGACGACCATTGGGCAGCCCATGTCACCTCGGCCAGCTTTGTCGGGCTTTCGCGCGTGAAGCAGCACCAGCTTGTCTATGCAGCATTTGGCGGCCGGATGGGCGGCGCGCTGCATGCCCTGCAACTGACCACCGCAATTCCGGCAACCCAGACCCCGGCCTGACCGGGAGGAGACTGTCACCATGGACGCAGCCCAGGAACGCATCGACGGCATCGTGAAGGGTCATGATGTCGTGCTGTTCATGAAGGGAACCCCGCTGTTCCCGCAGTGCGGCTTTTCCAGCCGTGCGATCGCCATCCTCGAGCATCTGGATGTGCCCTTCCATTCGGTCGACGTTTTGCAGGACATGGAAGTGCGGCAGGGCATCAAGGCCTATTCCGACTGGCCGACGATCCCGCAGCTCTATGTGAAGGGCGATTTCGTGGGCGGATCGGACATCATGATGGAAATGTTCGAAGCCGGCGAACTGCAGGCCCTGATGGCCGATAGCGGCGTCAAGGCCGGCTGAGCCAGCGCCAGCCACCAGCAAAGATCCTCGTCCTTGGACCCGATCAGCTTCGGCCGCCTCTGGCCCGAGACGGTGGCTGCCGTGCGTCGCCACACCGACCTGCTGTGGCCTCTGGCAGCGGCCTTTCTCTTCTTCCCCCAGCTGCTTGTCGCACGCCATGTGAACGACCGGACCCCGCAGGAGATGTTCACGGGGGCAGCCCTTCCCGGCGACCTGCTGGCCGTCTCTGGCCTGGTCCTGATGTCGGTGGTTGGCCAACTGGTGATGGCGCGGCTGATCGCGCGTGACGGCACAGATGGTGAAACCCTTGGTGCCCTGCTGCGCAACGCGTTGTTTCTGCTGCCGGCCGGTGTTGCAGTCACGCTGATCCAGGGTCTCGGCACCGGGATCGGGCTCTTCCTGTTCGTGATCCCGGGCCTCTGGCTCTATTGTCGGCTTCTGCTGGTGCTGCCGCTGGTCGCAACCGATCACGGCGACCCGATCGAGGCAGTCAAGGCAAGCTGGGCACTCACGTCCGGCCGGGCACTCAAACTGTTCGGGATGGTCGCAACCCTGCTGCTGGGGTTCCTTCTGCTTGCGCTCGGCATCAACGGAATCGGTGCGGCCGTCGGCGTGATTTCCACGCTTGCAGCCGGGGGAACGGCGGAAGGCTGGGGCATCGGGCGCTGGCTGTTCGAGATACTGGGTGCGGCTGCGTCTTCGGCGATGGGCACCTTCTTCATCGCCTTCCTTGCAGTCCTGATGCAGGCGCTGAAGGCCGAAACCCGGACAGCCGGCTGATGCGGCCCGAGATCGTGCTGGTGGTGGCGGTCGCCGAAAATGGCGTCATTGGCCGCGATGGGACCATGCCCTGGCACCTGCCGGCCGATCTCAGGCATTTCAAACGGCTGACCACTGGAAAGCCGGTCATCATGGGCCGCAAGACGTTCGAATCGATCGGGAAACCCCTGCCGGGCCGGCACAACATCGTGCTCACGCGCGACGCTGGCTGGCAGGCCGAAGGCGTCACGGTCGTGCCGAACCTCGCCGAGGCCATTGCCGCCGCCGGGCTTGATCCCAGGGCTCGCGCCGACGAGATCATGGTGATCGGCGGCGCCGAAATCTATGCCCAGGCGCTTCCGATCGCCACCCGCATCGAGCTCACCCGCATTCACATCGCGCCCGAAGGTGACACCCTCTTTCCGCCGCTCGATCCCGCCGACTGGCGCGAAACGGCGCGCGATCCGCATGCGGCTGAGGGCGATGCCCCGGCGCATGACTTCCTGACCTTTGTGCGGGTCTGAGGAAGCGAGCGCGGTGCAGCCCTCTGGCAGAGCTGGCCCGGTGTCGCTAACGGGCAATCCATGACAGGTTTCGAAGGGCAGGGCAGGCTCCCGCCCGAACGCAGGGGCGGGGCGGTTGCGCTCGGGAATTTCGACGGTGTGCACCAGGGCCACCAGGCGGTGATCGGGGCTGCCATCCGTGCCGCGCGCGCTGCCGGGCGGCCGGCTTTGGTTGCCACCTTCGATCCCCACCCGTCCCGCCACTTCCGTCCCGACACGCCGCCTTTCGCGCTCACCACACCCGGCCAGAAGCGCAGGCTGTTCGAAGCACTTGGCGTGGACGAAACCGTGGTGATCCAGTTCGATGCCGCACTTGCGGGCCTGTCGGCCGCCGAGTTCGCCCAAGGCTGGCTGGTGGAACGGCTGGGCGTTTCCCATGTGGTCACGGGCGAGGACTTCACCTTCGGCAAGGGGCGTTCGGGGTCTGCCGCCACGCTGTCCGAACTCGGCCGCGGGCTTGGCTTCACCGCCGAAGCCGTCGCGCCGATCACCGCCTGCGACGAGGTCGTCTCGTCGACCCGGATCCGCCAGGCGCTGGTTGCCGGCGACATGGCCGAAGCAACCCGCCTGCTCACCCGCCCCTTTGCCATTTCCGCCCCCGTGATCCACGGCGACAAGCGCGGCCGCACCATCGGCGTGCCGACCGCGAACCAGGAACTGGGCGACTATGTCCGGCCGATGTACGGTGTCTATGCCGTCCGGGTGCGCCTGCCCGACGGCCGGCTGGCCCAGGGTGTCGCCAATCTCGGGATCCGGCCGATGTTCACACCGCCGAAGGAACTGCTCGAAACCTGGATCCTCGACTGGTCCGGCGATGTGTATGGCCAGACCATCGAGGTCGAGCTGGTGCGCTGGCTGCGGGGCGAAATGAAGCTCGACGGGCTGGACGCGCTGAAGGCGCAGATCGCTTTGGACGAACAGGCAGCGCGTGCAGCCCTTGCAGGCTGATCAGCTGGCGACCCGGTCGCACTCCTCGCGGACGAGTTGGCGGGCATAAGGCAGGCACTGGCCGCACTGCGGGCGGCAGCCAAGGCGCTGATAGGCTTCGCGCTCGCACCGCACGCCGCCGCGCGCAATCTCGCGGACCTGGGATTCCCGAAGCACATTGCACGAACAAACGATCATCGCGTTTCGGCCCGCCTTGCTGTGGGAGCCATCGGAACGACCCGGTGGCCGGACAGGCTGTCGCTGCCCTACAGTTGCGAGTGATACGCAATAGAGCGGCTTTGTGCAAGCGATTCGCATAAGCAGCTGAAAGCGCGGCTGGCAGGTTAACTATCTTACAGCCCCGTAGATGCCAAAAGCTGTTGGTTCATGGCGAAATGATTGATATTCATTCATTCAGGGTCGGTTCCTGCAGATTGCATGCCAGCAATCTGCTGCGGGGGGTGCGACACCTATGCAAGGCAGGTCGCCGCTGTTGGCCGTGTGCGGCACACGGCCCGAAGTGGCGAAACTCGCGCCGGTCATCCGGGCGTTGTCCAGCCGAGGGCATCGTGTGGTGCTCGTGATGACGGGGCAGCATCCCGATCTCGCGCCACAGATGCTGAAGGAGGTCGGCCTCCAGCCCGATATCGATCTCGGTGCCTGTGCGCCGGGCATGGCGCCCCCACAGCAACTCGCAAACATCCTTTCGCGCCTTGGTCCCGTCTTTGCGGCCTGGCGCCCGCAACTCGCCATCGTCCAGGGCGACACCGTGTCCACGCTCGCCGGCGCGCTCGGGGCCGCCTATGCAGCCGTGCCGGTCGCCCATGTCGAAGCCGGCCTCAGGACCCATGATTTCGACGAGCCGCACCCCGAAGAGCTGCACCGCACCCTCGTCACGCCGGTCGCCAGCCTGCATTTCGCGCCCACCCGTCACGCGGCAACCGCACTTCGGAGAGAGGGGGTCGATCCCGCGAAGATCCATGTGACTGGAAACAGTGGGATCGACGCGTTGCTGGCGACTGTCGGGCGACTGGATGCCGATCCGGCTCTGTCTGTCGATCTTGCCCGCCGCTACCCCTTCATTGCCGCATCAAGGCGACCGCTGCTGCTCGTCACAGTCCACCGGCGGGAGAATATCGGCCGCCGCCTGCAGGCGATTGCAGCCGCACTGGCCCGGCTGGCCGGCTTCTGCGAAGCCGAGATCGCGCTTCCGCTGCACCCCAATCCGGCAGTCCAGTCCGTGCTGCGCGAGCGCCTCGACGGTCTGGACGGCGTTCACCTGATCCCGCCCGTCGACCATCTGGCCATGGTGTGGATGATGCGCCAGGCCCGGGTGCTCCTCACCGATTCCGGCGGCCTGCAGGAAGAGGCGCCTGTGCTTGGGCTGAGGGCGCTGGTGCTGCGCCGGACGACCGAACGAAGCGAGGCGCTTGCAGTGGGTGCCGCCGAGCTCGTCGAACTCCAGTCCGACAGCATCGTGTCCGCCGTGCGCCGCACCTTGCTCAGAAAGCCGTTGCGCCCCGTGCAGCCTTTCGGCGACGGTCAGGCCTCCGCCCGGATTGCCCACATCATCGACGATTGGCTCGGCTATTCCCCCGGCGCCTGCCGTGAGGTGACGCTCGCCCCTTGAGCCGCTCAGGCGGTTTCGGTCGCCCCCAGTGCCGCCATCAACGGCAGGAAATCCGGAAAGCTCGTCGAGATCGGGGCCCGGTCGTCCACTGTGATGGGCAGGCGCGCCCGAAGCGACAGAACAGCAAAGCTCATCGCGATGCGATGGTCGAGGTGGGTTGCAACCGTCACGCCGCCCGGCACGGGCTCGCCGCCGCTGCCTTCCACCACCAGCCCGTCGGGAAGTTCCTCCACCCGCACCCCGGCCGCGCGCAGGCCGGCTGCCATGGCGGCAATCCGGTCGCTCTCCTTCACCCGCAATTCCTCGATCCCCCGCATCACGGTTCGCCCATGGGCCAGGGCCGCTGCCACGAACAGGATGGGATATTCGTCGATCATCGAAGGAGCGACTTCCGGCGGCACCTCGATGCCGCTGAGCGAGCTGTGGCGGATCCGGAGGTCGGCAACCGGCTCGCCGCCGACTTCGCGTGCATCCACCAGTTCGATGTCGGCGCCCATCTCGCGCAGCACCCGCACCAGTCCGTCGCGTGTTGGGTTCAGGCCCACGCCCTCGATCAGCACATCGCTGCCCGGCACTATGAGGGCAGCGACCAGCGGAAAAGCGGCCGAAGAAGGATCGCCTGGCACCACAATCTGCTGCGGCTTGAGGTCTGCCCAACCGCGGACCGCGATTCGGTTTCCGCCGCCGGCCAGGGGTTCGACCGACAGGTCGGCTCCAAAGGCCCGCAGCATGCGCTCGCTGTGGTCGCGCGTAGGGATGGGCTCCTCCACCACGGTTTCGGCCTGGATGTTCAGCCCGGCCAGCAGGATCGCGGATTTCACCTGCGCCGACGCCACCGGCAGCCGGTAGCTGATCGGAAGCGGCGTCTGTGCACCGCGGAGCATCAGCGGCAGCCGGCCACCGGGCGAAGCGCTGATTTCGGCCCCCATCCGGCCCAACGGCTCGATCACCCGCCCCATCGGCCGCCGGCTGAGCGAGGCGTCGCCGACGAAGGTGGCCGTGATCGGGTGGGATGCAACAAGCCCCATCAGCAGCCGCGTGGAGGTGCCGCTGTTGCCCATGTCCAGCGCAGCGCCCGGCTGCAGCAGGCTCCCGACGCCAACGCCGTCCACCTGCCAAAGCCCGTCGGCCGTGCGCGTGAT
>JBGTBK010000386.1:0-2289 GCA_041749355.1 Sandaracinobacter sp.
CCGGCTGCTGGCCGACGGCCAGGCCGACGAGGCGACCGCGCTTGCGAAGCGCCTCAAGCAGCTGTTCGGCGACCGGCTGTTCGTGGAAATCGCCCGCACCGGGGACCGGATCGAGCAAGCGAGTGAGCATGGCCTCCTCTCGCTCGCGCACAGCGAAGGCCTGCCCATCGTCGCCACCAACCCGGCCCGCTTCCTGGAGCCGGCCGGCCATGCCGCCCATGATGTGATGCTCTGCATCGCGGATGGCGCCTATCTGGAAACGGCAGACCGCCAACGCTCCAATCCGCGCCACTATCTGCCCAAGGCCGCCGAAATGGCCGAGCGCTTTGCCGACCTGCCCGAAGCGCTGGCGATGACCGAACATGTCGCGCGTCGCTCGGCCTTTGCGCTGAAAAAGCGCGATCCCGTGCTGCCCAAGCTGGTGCCCGATGCCGAAGCCGAGAAGGCCGAACTCGTGCGGCTCGCCGAAGAAGGCCTTCGCCGCCGCCTGTCGGCCATGTCGGTCGAGGAACAGCCCTATTGGGACCGTCTCGCCTTCGAACTCAAGATCATCGGCGACATGGGCTTTTCGGGCTATTTCCTGATCGTTGCCGACTTCATCCAGTGGGCAAAGGCGCAGGGGATTCCGGTGGGCCCAGGCCGCGGCTCGGGCGCAGGCTCGGCGGTCGCCTGGGCGCTCCTCATCACCGATCTCGATCCGCTGGCCTTGGGCCTGCTGTTCGAGCGCTTCCTGAACCCCGAGCGCAAGTCGATGCCCGACTTCGACATCGACTTCTGCGAAACCCGCCGGGAAGAGGTGATCCGCTATGTGCAGGCCAAATACGGCCGCGAGCAGGTCGCCCAGATCATCACCTTCGGAACGCTGAAGGCGCGCGCCGTGGTGAAGGACGTCGGCCGCGTGATGCAGCTGCCCTATGGGCAAGTGAACCGGCTTTCGAACCTGATTCCCGCCAACCCGGCAGACCCCTGGGACCTGCAGCGCACGCTGAACGGCGTCCCCGAACTGGGGCAGGAAATGGCAGCCGACCCGAAGGTTGCGCAGCTCATCAAGGTCGGCCTGCAGCTGGAAAACCGCCCCCGCCACGCCTCCACCCACGCGGCCGGCGTGGTGATCGGCGACCGGCCGCTCTCAGAACTCGTGCCGCTGTATCGCGACCCTCGCTCGGACTTCCCCGTCACCCAGTTCGACCTGAAATGGGCGGAAGAAGCGGGGCTGGTGAAGTTCGACTTCCTCGGACTCAAGACCCTGTCCGTGCTCGCCCGCGCCACCCAACTCCTGAAAGCGCGGGGCACCGAGATCGACCTCGATACGCTCCCCTGGGACGACGAGACCGTGTACCGCCTGATGACCCGGGGCGACACGGTGGGCGTGTTCCAATTCGAATCCGAAGGCATGCGCCGCGCGCTTGCGCTGGTAAAGCCGACCCTGTTCGAGGACATAATCGCGCTCGGCGCGCTCTACCGCCCGGGGCCGATGGACAATATCCCGAGCTTTGCCGCCCGCAAATGGGGCCGCGAGCAGCCCGATTACCTCCACCCCATGCTCGAGCCGATCCTGAAGCCGACCTACGGCGTCATCATCTACCAGGAACAGGTGATGCAGATCGCGCAGGTGCTGGCCGGCTATTCGCTTGGCGAAGCCGACCTGCTGCGCCGGGCCATGGGCAAGAAGATCAAGGCCGAGATGGACGCCCAGCGCGCCCGTTTTGTCGACGGCGCCAAGGCTAACGGCGTGCCCGAAACCCAGGCCGAATTCATCTTCAACCTGGTCGACAAGTTCGCCGGCTATGGCTTCAACAAGAGCCACGCGGCCGCCTATGCGCTCGTCGCCTGGCAGACCGCCTGGCTGAAGACCCACCATCCGGCCGCCTTCTACGCCGGCTCCATGGCCTACGACATCCACCTGACCGACAAGCTGAGTGTATTCGTGGACGACATGCGCCGCCTCGACGTGCCGCTGCTGGGCCCCTGCATCAACGCCTCCTCGTCGGACTTCTCTTTGGAGGACTTGCCGCCTCCGGCGGCGGGGGAAGACCATGAGGGCCGCATCGCCGTCCGCTACGCACTCGGCGCGCTGAAGGGCGTGGGCGAAGGCGCCATGGAGGACATCGTTCGCGAACGCACAGCGAATGGCCCATTCCGCAGCCTCGACGATTTCGTGAACCGCATCGACCCGCGCGCCCTAAACCGCCGCCAGATGGAGGCGCTGGCGGCAGCCGGTGCGTTCGACTGTTTCGGGCTCGACCGCGCCCGGGTGTTTGCGGCTGCCGAACTGCTGATGGCGGCGGC
>JBGTBK010000387.1:0-2360 GCA_041749355.1 Sandaracinobacter sp.
CGACCCGACCCTGTTCCGCCAGGCCGCGCGCGCCCGCGTCTTCGATCTGGAGCTGCCGGTCGCCCTTCGCATCGCCCAGCGGCGCATCTCGCTCGACGAGGCGAGCCGACTGTCGGTCGGCGACATCCTGCCGATCGATCCGGTGCAGTCGCTCGACGTGCTGGCAGGCGGGCGACGTATCGCCCGGCTTCCGGCCAGCGCCTTCGCGCCGCCCACGACAGATGAGGGAGGCCGGGAATGAACGCGGTGCCACCCAAGGGGCAGATGCCCCAACCTGACCTAGCCAATCCGCCGGGCGAGCCGATCCATCTCACCATGTCGTTCGAGGATGACACGGGCGAGGACATGGGTGCCGCGGCCGCCCTTGTGCCACCCGAGGCGGAGCTTGCGAAGAAGCCCGAAACGGCAGCGCGGCGCACGCGGGCCGGGGTAGCCCGGGCAAACCCGACCGAGGCGGAGGCCGAAGAGCCCACCCGGCCCGATACGGCCGCACAGCCACAGCAGCGCCAGCCCGATCACCCTGCCGGCATGGCATCGCCGGCCGCATCTGCTCCCCCCCGCGGGGCGTTGCCCCCGCAATTCGCCCAGATCGAGCTGTCGCTCACCGTCGAAGTCGGCAGCCTCAACATTTCGCTGAAGGAGCTGGTGTTGGTCGAGCCCGGGCAGCTGCTCGCGCTGGACCGGATGACCAACGAGCCCGTGTCGGTGCTGGTGAACGGCAAACCCTTCGCGCGCGGCGAAATCGTGGCCGTCGGTGACCGCTACGGTGTCCGGCTGCTGGAGATCGTGTCGTCCAGTGCAGGAGACAGCTGATGCTGGGCGAGTTCCTGATGCGCCTCGCTGTCGCCCTGCCGCTGGTCTGCGGCCTTGCCGCGCTCAGCCTCTGGGCCGTTCGCCGGGGCTGGCTTCGCCTGCCGGGGCTGTCCATTCGGCAAGGTCACTCGGCTTCCCCCCGCAACGCGACCGGTGAACTGCCCCTCGAAATCCTCGCCGTCCGTTCGCTCTCGCCCGCCGCGCGGCTGGCCGTGGTCCGCTTCGACGGGCGCGAGCTGCTTGTCGGCCTGTCCGGCCAGTCGGTTGCCCTCCTCGCCCGGGCCGAGCCGACACCCCCCGAACTCCGCCCCCTAAAGGAGATGGCGCCATGAGCACAGCCCGCCCTAGCCGCCCGGCCCGGCACTGGCTGCTGTTCCTCGCCGGCTGCCTGTCGGTCATCCTTGTGGCCGAGCCAGCGCTGGCTCAGACGGTGGAACCAACGCCTGCCGGTGCCCAGCCAAGCGCGCTCGGCGGTCTGATCGCGCTGGCCGGCGGCGAGAGCGGCACGGCCTTCTCCCTGTCGCTTCAGGTGCTGCTGATGATGACGCTGCTGACCCTGCTGCCGTCGGTGCTGCTGATGATGACGGCGTTCGTGCGCATCGTGATCGTGCTTGCAATCCTGCGGCAGGCGATCGGCCTGCAGCAGGCGCCCCCCAACCAGCTGATGATCGGGCTTGCCCTGTTCCTCACCTTCTTCGTGATGCAGCCCTCGCTGGCCGAGATCAACACGCAGGCGCTTCAGCCCTTCGTTGCCAATGCCCTGCCAGCCGAGCAGGCAATCCTGCGCGGCGGCGACATCCTGCACGGCTTCATGATGCAGCACACCCGAACAACAGACCTGAAGCTGTTCGCCGACCTCGCCGGCGCCGCCCCGTTCACCAGCGAGGCAGACGTGCCGATGCGGATCCTGCTTCCGGCCTATGCGACTTCGGAACTGAAGACCGCCTTCCAGATCGGAATCCTGCTGTTCCTGCCCTTCCTGGTGATCGACCTGGTGGTCGCAAGCGTGCTGATGGCGCTGGGCATGATGATGGCTTCGCCCGTCATGATCGCGCTCCCCTTCAAGCTGATGCTGTTCGTGGCCGTCGACGGCTGGGCGCTGGTGACGGCTTCGCTCGCCCGCAGCTTCCTGGGCTGAGCACCCCATGGGCGACGGGCTCCTCTACGACACGGCGGCGCGCGCGGTCTGGGTGCTGGTGCTCGCCTCGCTTCCGGCGCTGGTGCCCGCGCTGATCATCGGGCTGGTCGTCGGCCTGCTGCAGGCGGCGACCTCCATCCAGGAAGCAACGCTCAGCTTCGTGCCCAAGCTCATCGGCGTGTTCCTGGCGCTCGTGCTGTTCGGCGGCATAACCGGCGGGCTGCTGGTCGACTTCTTCCGCGAGGCAGCCTCCGCCATCCCGCTGATGGCCCGCTGACATGGAGCAGGTCGCAGCGCTTTCGCCAGAGCGCTTCGTGCTCGAGCTGCTGTTCGCCTCGCTCCGCGCAGGCGCAGCGCTTGCCCTGATGCCGGCGCTTGGCGGGCAGCTCGTGCCGGTGCGAATCCGGGT
>JBGTBK010000388.1:0-6161 GCA_041749355.1 Sandaracinobacter sp.
TAACGCTGCGCCAGCAGTTCGCGAACTACCGGCTGAGTTGAATGGCCGACTGCGTCGGAGTCGGCACCGGCCCGCACCCCCACCCGGCCACCCAACGGAACGATACGCTAGTGGGTGGCCGGGTGGGGGTGCGGGCCGGTGCCGACTCCGACGCAGTCGGCCATTCAACTCAGCCGGTAGTTCGCGAACTGCTGGCGCAGCGTTACCTTCTGGATCTTGCCGGTTGCCGTGTGCGGGATCTCGTCCACGAACTCGATTGCATCCGGCATCCACCATTTGGCGATCTTGCCATCCAGATAGGCGCGCACGCTTTCGGCCGTCACCTCGGCGCCCGGCTTCTTCACGATCACCAGCAGCGGCCGCTCGTCCCACTTGGGGTGGGCGATGCCGATCACGGCTGCCTCGGCAACGCCCGGGCATCCAACGGCCGTGTTCTCGAGGTCGATCGACGAGATCCACTCCCCGCCCGACTTGATCACGTCCTTCGACCGGTCGACGATGTGCATGTAGCCATAGCGGTCCAGAGTCGCGACATCGCCGGTGTCGAACCAGCCCTGCGCATCCAGCACCTGCCCGCCATCGCCCTTGAAATAGCTGCCCACGATCCAGGGCCCGCGCACCAGAAGCCGGCCGAAGGTCTCGCCGTCGCGCGGCAGCTCGGTGCCCGCGTCGTCCACGATCTTCATCTCGACGCCGAAGATGCCGCGCCCCTGCTTCACCCGGAAGTTCAGCTGCTCGTCGTAAGGCAGCTGGGCGACTTCGGGTGCCGGCGACCCGATCGTTCCCAGCGGCGACATCTCGGTCATGCCCCACAGCTGCATCACACGAACATTGTGCAGCTTGTCGAACGACTCGATCATGCTGCGCGGAACGGCCGATCCGCCGATCCCGGTGCGGTTCAGCTTGCCCAGATTGCCGCCCGTCTTTTCCAGATGCTGCAGCATCGACAGCCACACGGTGGGCACGGCAAGCGCCAGGTCCACGCCTTCGTCGATGATCAGCTTCTGCAGCGTCGGCGCGTCGAAATTCGGCCCACCCATCACCAGCTTCGCGCCGCAAAGCGCGGTCGTGTAGGGGATCGACCAAGCGTTGGCATGGTACATCGGCGCGATCGGCAGCACCACCGATTGGGCGCCCACCGCAAAGGTGTCGGTCATGCAGGCGGCCATCGCGTGCAACACGTTCGACCGGTGGCTGTACTGCACGCCTTTGGGATTGCCCGTGGTGCCGGATGTGTAGCACAGGCCCGCCGGCGCCGTTTCGGGCAGGTCCGTCCAGGGCTCGTCATCGCGCTCGGCCGCGATCCAGTCCTCGTAGCAGACAAGGTCCAGGCTGCTGTCGGCCGGCATGTGCGCACGGTCGGTCAGCAGCACGAAGGTCTCGATGCTCTTCAGGCTGGGGGCCAGCCGCTCCACCAGCTTCACGAAGGTCAGGTCGAACAGAAGGACCCGGTCTTCGGCATGGTTGGCGATATAGCTGATCTGCTCCTCGAACAGCCGCGGGTTGATGGTGTGGGCAACGCCCCCCATCCCCGAAATGCCGTACCAGCCTTCCACATGGCGGTGCGTGTTCCACGCCAGCGTTGCGACCCGGTCGCCGGGCTTCACGCCAAGCCGCCGAAGGGCTGCCGCCACCTTCTTCGCCCGGCTGCGCACGGAGGCCCAGGTGGAGCGGTCCACGCCCCCCTCGCAAGTCAGCGAGACAACCTCGCGTGCCCCATGGTTGATCGCCGCATGGTCGATCAGCCGCCAGACGAGAAGCGGCCAGTCCTGCATCGTGCCCGTCATCATGTGTGTCTCCCTCCGAACCGGCTCTAACCTGTTACGGCGGTGAAAGAAAAGGGGGGGCAGCACTGCTGCCGTCCTATGGCTTGACTCATTTGGAACAAACATAGAACATTGCTCGTCCAAGCCGATTCGTTCGGACAGACTGGAAGGACAGAGTTTTGGCCACCGCGACTGCCCTCGGCCTCATCGGCCCGCTTGCTCTCCTTGCAGCGCTCTCGCTGAATGCTGCACTGCTGTGGCGCGCCGCACCCGGCCTGCGCCGGGCACTTGCCGGCATCGGACCGACCATCGCCACGGTGGCTGCCCTTCCCGGTGGCGAATCGAACGTGGTCGCTCTTCGCCCCCGGCTCAGCCCTGCGCTGGGCCGTCCGGCGCTGGCGGGGCATGTGGCGCATCCGCTGGCGGCCTAGCGGCCAGTTCCTCCCGCCGCAGCCGGGCATAGCGAACGGTCGCGAAGGGAAAGGCCACTGCATAGACGAGGCCGACGGTGAACAGGGTCATCCAGGGGGCCTGCGCAAGGGCAGCTGCGAACAGGCCGACACCCGCCAGCACGAACAGCCGGGCCGAGCGCGGGATCCGCACCGCCTTGAAGCCCCAGCCCGGCAGCGCCGACACCATCGCAAAGGCAGTCAGCGCAGTCACGACGGCCACGATCATCGCGCGAGCCTGCGGATCGGCATCGAGCGACCCGTCGGTCGCAAGGTTCCAGAACAGCGGCGCCAGCGCAACGCCCGCTCCGGCAGGGGCAGGCACACCAGTGGTGAAGCCAAGCCGCTTCTTGGGGAGATCTTCCTGGTCCAGCGAGGTGTTGAAGCGCGCCAGCCGCAGCGCGCAGCAGACAGCGATGGAGAGCGCGACCACCCAGCCGATCGGCCCCAGCGTGTGCAGCGCCCACAGATAGAGGATCAGCGCAGGCGCCACCCCGAAGGCCGTCACGTCCGACAGCGAATCAAGCTCGGCCCCGAACCGGCTGGTGCCGCGAAGCAACCGCGCCACCCGCCCGTCGATCCCGTCGAGCAGGGCCGCAATCACGATGGCAGCCGCCGCCTTGTCATAGTCGCCCGAAATCGCGAAGCGCACCCCCGTCGCCCCGGAACAGAGCGCAAGCATGGTGATCGCATTGGGGATCAGTGCCCTTAGCGGCAGTGACGGAGCACCCGGGGGGGTGGATGTCTCGCTCATGGCAACCGGCCCTGCCGTGGGCCGGTCACTGCACCGCGCCCGGCAGCATCGCAGGTGCACCGCGCACAGCCAGCACGGTCTCGGCAGCGACAGCCCGCTGGCCCTTCACCACCTGCGGCGCATAGCCTGCGGGCAGGAACACATCGACCCGGCTGCCGAAGCGGATCAGCCCGACGCGCTGGCCGGCTCCAACCATCGATCCTTCGCGAACGAAGCCGATGATCCGCCGCGCGATCAGGCCGGCAATCTGGGTGAAGCCGACTTTCGTGCCGTCCGGGCCCTCGATCAGGAAATATTGCCGCTCATTCTCCTCGCTCGCCTTGTCGAGGTCCGCGTTGAGGAAGGCGCCAGGCACATAGGCCATGCGGGTGACCGTGCCGCCGATCGGGGCGCGGTTGATGTGCACGTCGAACACCGACATGAAGATCGAAATGCGCGTCGCCGTTCCCGGTGAAAGCGCGCCGTCGCCAATCAACTGGCGCGGCAGCTCCACCGTCACGATCTGGCTGACCAGCCCATCCGCCGGCGACAGGATCAGCCCCTCGCCTGCAGGGGACGCGCGCTTGGGATCGCGGAAGAAGGCGCCGATGAAAACCGTCAGCGCAACCAGCACATAGCCAAGGAATGTCCAGCCGGCCAAAAAGCAGACCAGCGCGATTGCGCCCGCCATGCCGGCAAAGCGCCAGCCTTCGGGATGAACCGAAGGCCACTGCCAGGCCGCCGGCTGCGAGCCGGCCGCATGCGGCGCAATCGGCGTCTCAGCACCGATTGCAGGGCTGGTGGAAACGGTCGGCTGCACCAGCTCGGCCGGGATTTCGGGGGTCTTGTCGTCTGCCATCATTTGCAAACCTAGGCGTTCCAAGGCCTTTGCGGAAGGGCCATGGCCCACCGGTTGCGACCGCGCGGCACTTTTTCCCGCGCGCAACCGGGTCTATGGGCTTGCCTCATGGCCAGTCTTGCATCCGCGCCCGCACCGAACAGCTCGGCGACCGCCCGTCCCGCAGCGCTTGCGGCCTGGCTGCTCGGCGTTGCCCTTCTGGTGTTCGCGATGGTCGTCGTTGGCGGCATCACCCGCCTCACCGAATCCGGCCTGTCCATCACCGAATGGAAGCCAGTCACCGGCGCGCTCCCCCCGCTGAACGAGGCGCAGTGGCTCTCGGAGTTCGAGAAGTACCGCCAGATCCCCGAGTATCAGCAGATCAACAAGGGCATGAGCCTTGCAGACTTCAAGTTCATCTATTTCTGGGAATGGTTCCACCGCCTGCTCGGCCGCCTGATCGGGCTCGCCTTCGCGCTGCCGCTGGCCTGGTTCGCGCTTCGCCGCGCAATCCCGGCCGGCTATGGCCTCCGCCTTACCGCCCTCCTGGCGCTTGGCGGGCTGCAGGGCGCGATCGGCTGGTGGATGGTCACCTCGGGACTTTCCGAGCGCACCGATGTCAGCCACGTTCGCCTGGCGGTCCATCTGCTCACAGCCCTGTTCATCCTCGCCGGTCTCGTCTGGACCGCGCTCGACCTCCGCCGTCTTGCAGCCGATCCCTCCGCCCGCCCCGCCCGGCTAACCCCATTGGCACTCGGCGTCGCGCTGGTCCTGTTCGTCCAGCTCCTGTTCGGGGCCTGGGTCGCAGGCCTCAATGCCGGCCACGCCGCCAGCAGCTGGCCGCTCATGAACGGCAGCCTCTTCCCCGAAAACGCACTCTGGCAGGGCGTCTCCAGTCTCGCCAATGATCCCTACCTCACCCATTTCGTGCACCGCTGGTGGGCATTCGTTGCGGTCGCGGCCCTCGTCGTCCTGTCCCGCGCAGCGCGGCGCGCCGGCAGCCGGCCGGTGTCGATCGCAATCCACACGGCCTTTGGCGTGCAGATCCTGCTGGGCATCGCCGTTGTCGTCACCGGTGTCGACATAACCCTTGCCGTCCTGCACCAGGCGGTCGGCGCCCTGGTCGTCGCAACGACGGCCTGGGGCTGCCATGTGATCGGCCGAACTCCGGCAAGACCAACAGACAGGTGGGTGAGCGGGCATGAAGGACACTGAACTGAACCTGCTGGGCGAGCCGCTGCAGCCCTGCTCGCTCGACCCGCTCACCGGCTGGTTCCGCGACGGCTGCTGCAGCGCAGACCCGGGCGACCATGGCCGGCACCTCGTGTGCGCGCTGGTCACCGAAGAGTTCCTCGCCTTTTCGAAGGAGGCCGGCAACGACCTCGTCACCCCCCGGCCGGACTATGGTTTTCCGGGCCTGAAGCCCGGCGACCGCTGGTGCCTGTGCGCCGACCGCTGGGAGGAAGCCCGGCTGGCCGGCTGCGCGCCGGGCGTGATCCTGGAGGCGACCAACAGGCACGCGCTCGACGTGGTCGCGCTTGGCCATCTGCAGGCCTATGCCGCCGAGACCAGCGACGGCTGAGACCCGCCCATATCCTGCGGTATCATAATACCACAGGTCTTTTCCTTGCCTTTTCGAGCCATTTGCCCTAGGCGGCGCAACCTGCACAGGTGGGCACTGCCAACCTGTCCGACCTGCTCGACTGAACTATCCCGACTGAACCATCCAAGGATTTGAAATGCTCACCCGCATCACGGACTCGGCAAAACCCGCCGAAGTCGAAAAGAAGTGGATCCTGATCGACGCCGACGGCCTCGTCGTCGGCCGTCTGGCGTCCATCGTTGCCCTGCGTCTGCGCGGCAAGCACAAGCCCAGCTTCACGCCCCACGTCGATTGCGGTGACAATGTCATCATCATCAACGCGGAAAAGGTGAAGTTCACCGGGCGCAAGGCCTCGCAGAAGATGTACTACCGCCACACCGGCTACATCGGCGGCATCAAGGAAGTCCGCGCCGACAAGGTGCTCGGCGGCCGCTTCCCCGAGCGGGTCCTGGAAAAGGCTGTCGAGCGGATGATCCCGCGCGGGCCTCTGGGCCGCCAGCAGATGCGCAACCTGCGCGTCTTCGCCGGAACCGAACATCCGCACGTCGCACAGAACCCCGAAGTGCTCGATGTCGGCTCGATGAATCGCAAGAACAAGGTTGCAGCGCAATGAGCGAGAACACCCCTCAGGAAGACACCCGCATGAGCCTCGCGGATCTCGCGAAGCTGCAGCAGGCCGAAGCCGCCGCTCCGGCACCCGTCGCCGCAGCACCCGTTGCCGCACAGGCAACCGATGCCGCCCCGGCAGCCCCCGCCCCCGTGCAGGCAGCCC
>JBGTBK010000389.1:0-5503 GCA_041749355.1 Sandaracinobacter sp.
GGTTGGCAGCCGTTTCCATGGGGAAGGCGCTGGGGGCGCGGGTGACGGCTGCGGCGTCGAGCCCGGACAAGCTTGCGGCAGCTGAGGCGGCAGGCGCTGATGCCTGCGTCCTGCTGGACCGGGCTGCGCCTGATCTCTCCGAGCTGAAAGGGGCGTGCGACCTGGTGTTCGATCCTGTCGGCGGGGCAGCTGTGACCCCTGCGCTGAAGACGCTGCGCTGGGGTGGGCGCTACCTGGTGATCGGTTTCGTGGCGGGTGCGCCGGTTGCGGTGCCGACCAACGTCGCGCTGCTGAAGGGGATCGAGATCATCGGCGTTCGGGCGGGCGAGGCCGGGCGGCAGGACCCGGCGCTCGGGCGGCGGGCACTTGCGGAGATCGACCGGATTGCAGTGACCGGTGCGCTGCGGCCGACCATCGGGCTTCAGGTGCCGTTTGCGCTGGCCGCCGATGCGTTTCGCGCGATGCAGGACGGGTCGCTCGTGGGCAAGGCCGTCATCGCGATGACAGGGGCCGAACCCGTCTGACGACGGGCCGAGTTCGGGTCAGGCAAGACGTTGCGCGCCTGGCCTGCGTCCGTCGCGAAGGGTGTTTCCGACGAACGCGAAGCCGGTGATCATCATCACCCAGAGCGAGACATCCAGCCGGGTTGGGGGCGGCGAGGTGGTGGGCGCGGTGGCCAGGGATTTCGCCGGCGGGGTGGAATTGCGGCTGTGTGCGGACTGGCCTGCTGCATCTGCGCGGCCGGGCATCAGCAGTGCGGTGCAGATCAGCAGGAACGGGAACACGAACTTTGCCGGCATGATGACTGCTCCGCAAAAGGGCCTGTTTGCACAGACGGCGGGGTCGGGGCCTGATTGCGAGGGGCCAGCCGGACCGTGGGCGGACATTGATGGTGAAGCCGTGGCAAGCTGGCCCAGCGACCTGTGATGCCCTGCGGCATGGGCCCGCGCCCTGCCGAGCCGGCGGTTGACCGAATCGGGCTGAGCGGTCAGAGCGGGACGGTCGGTGGGCCTCGGCCCGGCGGCGCTGCGGGAGAGTGCACCGGATGCGGTTCCGAAAGGGGCTGGCCGGGGCCGCCGAAGGAGCAACCGCCCCCGGAATCTCTCAGGCCAACGGACCGCAGCGGCGCGTTTGCCCATCCTTGAGGAGGGCGGCACGGCAGTCTGGAAAGCGTCCCGGATTCAGTCCGGGGCCACCGAAGGGGTAAGTGCGGCGCCGGCTTTGCGGGCTTCGTGCGAAAGCTCTCAGGTCTCGTGACAGGCGGGGGCGGGCGGTGGATCCGATCAGGGGTCCGTCGTGTCGCGAGGGACTGCGCATGGCCGACAACGAGCTTTCCGATTGCAAGACCCTGCCGCTGGACGCGCTGCACAAGCGCCTGGGCGGGCGGATGGTGCCGTTCGCCGGCTACGCCATGCCGGTGCAATATCCGACCGGCGTGATGGCCGAGCATCTGTGGACCCGCGAGAGCGCCGGCCTGTTCGATGTGAGCCATATGGGCCAGCTGCTGCTGGAAGGGGAGGGGGCAGCCGACTGGCTGGAGACCGTCGCTCCGGGTGATTTCAAGGCCTTGCCGGCGGGCAAGATGCGCTATTCGCTGCTGCTGGCGCCCGATGGCGGGATCCTCGACGACCTGATGGTCACCAATACCGGGCGGGCGCTGTACCTGGTGGTGAACGGCGCGACCAAGGCCGACGACATTGCCTATATGCGCGAGCGGCTGCCGGCGGGGCTGGTGCTGACCCATATGGAGGACTCGGCCCTTCTGGCGCTGCAGGGGCCGAAGGCGGTCGAGGTGCTGCAGCGGCTGGGTGTTGCGCCGGAGTTCCCGGATATCCCGGCGGTGGGCGACATGAAGTTCATGACCGGCGGGCCCTTTCTGTGGGGCGACGTGCGGCTTGGGGTGAGCCGCTCGGGCTACACTGGCGAGGATGGCTACGAGATCTCGATTGCCGCCGCTGATGCAGAGGCATTTGTGGAGGCCCTGCTGGCAGACCCGGCCGTGAAGCCGATCGGGCTGGGCGCGCGGGATTCGCTCAGGCTGGAAGCCGGGCTTCCCCTCTATGGCCATGACCTGACGCCGGAGATCGAACCGGTGGAGGCGGGCCTGGCCTTTGCCATATCCAAGCGCCGCAAGGTGGAGGGCGGCTTCCCGGGCGCCGAGCGCATCCTTGGCGCACTGCTGAACGGCCCTGCGCGCAAGCGGGTGGGCCTGAAGCCCGAAGGCCGGCTTCCCGCTCGCGAGGGCGCTGCCATATTTGCGGGCGACAGCCAGGTCGGCGTGGTCACGTCCGGCGGCTTCGCGCCGTCGGTCGGCGGGCCTGTCGCGATGGGTTATGTCGATGCCGCCCATGCGACCGACGGCACCACGCTGGAGATCGAGGTTCGCGGCAAGCGGCTGGTAGCAACTGTCGTCCCCATGCCATTCCATCAGAAAAATTACGTTCGTTGAAGGGAAACCCCATGCGCTATTTCACCAAGGACCATGAGTGGATCGACGTCGACGGCAGCAGCGCCACGGTCGGCATCACCGACTATGCGCAGGGGCAGCTGGGCGATGTGGTGTTCGTGGAACTGCCCGACGCCGGGCGCGTGGTCGAGGCCGGCAAGGAAGCCGCAGTCGTCGAGAGCGTGAAGGCTGCCAGCGAGGTCTATGCGCCCGTGTCGGGCACAGTCACCGAAGCGAATGCGGCTCTGGCCGACACGCCCGACCTGGTGAACACGGCGCCCGAGGGCGATGGCTGGTTCTTCCGGCTGACGCTGTCGAACCCGATCGAGCTGGACGGGTTGATGGACGAGGGCGCCTACAAGGCGTTTGTCGAGAGCCTGTAACGCCCATGGGCTGGAACCCGGAGGATTATGCCGCAAACGCCGGTTTCGTGCCGGCGCTGGGCAATGCCGCGCTGGAGCTGCTTGGCCCCCGGCCTGGCGAGGCGATCCTCGACCTCGGCTGCGGCGACGGGGTGCTGACGAAGCGCCTGGCCGAGGCCGGGGCCGATGTGCTTGGGGTGGATGCGTCGGACAAGATGCTGGAGGCGGCCCGGGCACTTGGCCTGACGGTGCAGCAGGCCGATGGCCAGGCGCTTGGGTTCGAGGCCCGGTTCGATGCGGTTTTCAGCAATGCGGCGCTGCACTGGATGCCCGACCAGCGCGCGGTTGCCGACGGTGTGTTCCGCGCCCTGAAGCCGGGCGGCCGCTATGTGGGCGAGTGCGGCGGCTTCGGGAACATCGCGGCCATCCGCACGGCGCTGCGGGCTGTGCTGGGTGCCCACGGCTTTTCGCCCGACAGTGGCGGCGGCCAGACCTACATGACCGCCGAGGCATTCAGCGAAATTCACCTCGCCGCTGGGTTCACCGACATCGAGGCGCGGATCATCCCCCGCCCGACACCGTTGCCGACCGGCATCCGCGGCTGGCTGAAGACCTTCCGCGCCGGCTTCCTTGACGAGGCCGGGGTTCCCGAGGCGGCGCGCGAGCAGGTGGTCGACGAGGTGGAAGCGCTGCTTGCGCCGGCCCTTCGCGACGGTGCCGGAAACTGGTGCGCCGATTATGTCCGCCTGCGCTGGCAGGCCCGAAAGCCCGAACAGGAGAACTGATGCGCTATCTTCCGCTTACGCCTGAGGACCGGACCGCGATGCTGGCCCGCGTCGGTGCCGGATCGATCGACGATCTGTTCGTCGACGTGCCGGCCGAGGCGCGGCTGACTGGCCCGATCGATGGCCTGCCCATGCACCAGCCCGAAATGCTGGTGGAGCGCGAGCTAACCCGCATGGCCAAGCGCAACATGGCGGCCGGCGAGCACCCCTTCTTCATCGGGGCCGGGGCCTATCGCCACCATGTGCCCGCCAGCGTCGATCACCTGATCCAGCGCGGCGAGTTCCTGACGAGCTACACGCCCTACCAGCCGGAAATCGCGCAAGGCACGCTGCAATATCTGTTCGAGTTCCAGACCCAGGTGGCCCGGCTGACCGGAATGGATGTGGCCAATGCCTCGATGTACGATGGCTCGACCGCGCTGACCGAGGCAATCTTCATGGCGCGCCGGATCACGCGGCGCGGCACGACGCTGATCAGCTGCGGCGTGCATCCGCATTATGTGAAGGCTGCCGAGACGCTGTGCCGCTTCACCGGCGACAAGCTGCTGACGGGCGTGCCGACGCTGTGCTGCAACCCTGCAACCGATGATTTCGACGACATCATCGCCCACATCGACAGCGACACATCCGCAGTCGTGGTGCAGAACCCGGACAGCTTCGGCCATGTGGCCGACCTGACCGATCTGGCTGCTGCGGTTCATGCCAAGGGCGCATTGCTGATCGTTGTCGTGACCGAAGTTGTATCCCTTGGCGTGCTGAAGTCTCCGGGCGAGATGGGAGCCGATATCGTGGTGGGCGAAGGCCAGTCGCTTGGCGTCGGGCTGCAGTTCGGCGGGCCGCACCTGGGCCTGTTTGCCTGCAACGCGAAGCATGTGCGGCAGATGCCGGGGCGGCTGTGCGGCGAGACGGTGGATGCCGACGGGCGGCGGGGCTTTGTGCTGACGCTGAGCACCCGCGAGCAGCATATCCGGCGCGAAAAGGCGACGAGCAACATCTGCACCAATTCGGGGCTGATGAGTCTGGCCTTCACCATCCACATGACCCTGCTTGGCGAGAAGGGCTTGCGGCAGCTTGCCGAGCTGAACCATGCCCGGGCCTGCGAGGCGGCCGACCGGCTGGCTGCGATCCCCGGCGTGAAGCTCCTGACCGACCGCTTCTTCAACGAGTTCGCGGTGGAACTGCCGGTATCGGCGCGCCAGGCCGTGCGCGACATGGCCGAGATGGGGGTGCTGGGTGGCGTGAGCGCCGCGCGGCTCTGGCCCGGAATCGGCCTCGACAATGTGCTTCTGATCGCGGTCACCGAGACCGTGTCCCCGTCCGACATCGATGCGCTTGTTCGCGCTCTGACCGAAGTGGTGTCCCAATGAGCATGATGAACCAGGGTCGTCCGTCCCAGCCCGCCGGCGATGTGCCTGCCCACCTGGCGCCCACCTTCACGGGCAACCGGGCACTGATGCTGGAAGAGCCGCTGATCTTCGAAAGCGGGTCGCCGCATGTGACGGGTGTCGACCTGGAGCCTGTGCCGGCGCATCGTTCGCGGCTGTCAGGCCTCGAGCGCAAGGCGCCGATCGGCCTGCCCGGCTTGTCGGAGGGCGAGACTGTTCGCCACTTCACGCGGCTGTCGCGGCAGAATTACGGGATCGATCTGGGGCTGTTCCCACTGGGCAGCTGCACGATGAAGCACAACCCGCGCCTCAACGAGAAGATGGCGCGGCTGCCGGGCTTTGCCGACGTGCACCCGCTGCAGCCGCAGGACACGGTGCAGGGCGCGCTGGAGCTGATCCACAAGCTGGCGGGCTGGCTGATGAAGCTGACCAACATGCCGGCCGTTGCCATGACCCCCAAGGCAGGGGCGCATGGCGAGCTGTGCGGGATGCTGGCGATCCGCGCCGCGCACGAGGCGCGGGGCG
>JBGTBK010000390.1:0-7764 GCA_041749355.1 Sandaracinobacter sp.
GGCCCCGATCGCCATCCCTGCGGGGACCACGATCGCCATCGCGGCGCGGGCCGCGGTCAGACCGCTCACGGTCGCCGCCTTCGCGGGGTTCGCGCGCCGGACGGGTGTCGGGCAGTTCCTCGCCGGTTTCCTGGTCGACGAGGCGCATCGACAGCTTGACCTTGCCGCGGTCGTCGACGCCGATCACCTTGACCTTGACCTGCTGGCCTTCGGTGAGGACGTCGGACACCTTCTGCACGCGCTCGTTCTTGATTTCCGAGATGTGGACGAGGCCGTCCTTGGCACCCAGGAAGTTCACGAAGGCGCCGAATTCCGGCATGCCGACCACCTTGCCGGTGTAGATCTTGCCGACTTCCGGCTCGGCGATGATGCCGATGATCCACTGGCGGGCGGCCTCGATCTTGTCGAGGTCGCTCGACGCGATCTTGACCGTGCCGTCGTCCTCGATGTCGACCTTGGCGCCGGTGGTGGCCACGATTTCGCGGATGACCTTGCCGCCGGTGCCGATGATGTCGCGGATCTTGTCCTTGGGCACCGACATGGTTTCGATGCGCGGCGCGTGGGCCGACATTTCGGTCCGCACCTCGGTGATGGCCTTGGCCATTTCGCCGAGGATGTGGGCGCGGCCGTCCTTGGCCTGGGCCAGTGCGACCTTCATGATCTCCTCGGTGATGCCGGCGATCTTGATGTCCATCTGAAGGCTGGTGATGCCTTCCGACGTGCCGGCCACCTTGAAGTCCATGTCGCCGAGGTGATCTTCATCGCCGAGGATGTCGGAGAGAACTGCGAAGTCCTTGCCTTCGAGGATCAGGCCCATGGCGATGCCGGCCACCGGGCGCTTCAGCGGAACGCCCGCGTCCATGAGGGCAAGGCTGCCGCCGCACACGGTCGCCATCGAGGACGAGCCGTTCGACTCGGTGATGTCGGACAGGAGGCGGATCGTGTAGGGGAACTCTTCCTTCGTCGGCAGCATCGGGTTCAGCGCGCGCCAGGCGAGCTTGCCGTGGCCGATTTCGCGCCGGCCGGGCGCACCGAAGCGGCCCACTTCACCGACCGAGTAGGGCGGGAAGTTGTAGTGCAGCATGAAGCGCTCGTAGCGAAGGCCATCGAGGCCATCGATCATCTGCTCGGCGTCCGACGTGCCGAGCGTGGTCGACACGATCGCCTGGGTTTCGCCGCGGGTGAACAGCGCCGAGCCATGGGTGCGCGGAAGGAAGCCGACTTCGCCGATGATGGGGCGAACGGTCTTGGTGTCGCGGCCATCGATGCGGCTGCCGTCCTTCAGGATTGCGCCGCGGACGATGTCGCCCTCCAGCTTCTTGAAGAGCTTGCCGGCCTTCTGCTGGGTGGCCGAGTCGGCGTCTGCGAACAGCGGCTTCATCTTGGCCTTGGCGTCGGCCAGCGCCTGCTGGCGCTCGGCCTTCTTGGTCAGCTTGTAGGCGGCCGTGATGTCCTTGCCGACTTCCTTGCGGATCTTCGCCAGCATGTCCTTGTCGTCGGCGATCTTCAGGTCCCAGGGCTCCTTGGCGGCCTTTTCGGCAAGACCGATGATGGCCTTGATGACCGGCTGGAACGAGCGGTGCGCGAACATGACGGCGCCCAGCATCTCGTCTTCCGAAAGCTCCTTGGCTTCGGATTCGACCATCATCACGGCGTCGTGGGTTCCGGCGACGACGAGGTCGAGGCGGCCTTCCTTCAGCATCTCCTTGGACGGGTTCAGCTGATATTCGCCATCGGCGAAGCCGACGCGGGCTGCCGCGATCGGGCCCATGAAGGGCACGCCCGAGAGCGTGAGTGCGGCAGAGGCGGCGATCATTGCGACGATGTCGGCTTCGTTTTCGCCGTCATAGCTCAGCACCTGGGCGATGACGTTGATTTCGTTGTAGAAGCCTTCGGGGAACAGCGGGCGGACCGGACGGTCGATCAGGCGGCTGGTCAGCGTTTCATGCTCGGTCGCGCCGCGCTCGCGCTTGAAGAAGCCACCCGGGATGCGGCCGGCGGCCGAGAATTTTTCCTGGTAGTGGACGGTGAGCGGGAAGAAGTCCTGGCCTTCCTTGACCGACTTGGCGGCGGTGACGGCGCAGAGCACCACGGTCTCGCCGTAGGTGGCCATGACGGCTCCGTCGGCCTGGCGGGCAACCTTGCCCGTTTCCAGGGTCAGCGTGCGGCCGCCCCATTCGATCGATTGCTTGGCAATGGTAAACATCAGTTGCATTCTCCAAGCCCCTGACCCAGCGCCAGAGGCAGTTCGGACATGCCCCGCCGGGATCGGCGAAGCCTTTGCCCCGCCGGGATCGGCGAAGCTTTTTGGGGCAGGTGCCCCGCTTTGCAGACTTGCCCCCGATCGGGGCGGCGCTGCCGCGCCACTGGCCCGGGTTTTTCCGGGTGGCAGATGCGGGAAGGGCGCCCGTTTGGGGGCGCCCTTCGGAAACTTACTTGCGAAGGCCCAGCTTGGCGATGAGTGCCTGGTAGCGGGCCAGATCCTTGCGCTTCAGATAATCCAGAAGCGAACGGCGCTTGTTGACGAGCATGAGCAGACCGCGGCGCGAGTGGTTGTCCTTCGCGTGGGTCTTGAAATGGCCGGTCAGATTCTGGATGCGCTCGGTGAGGATGGCGACCTGGACTTCAGGGCTGCCGGTGTCACCAGCGGCGCGGGCATTGTCTTCGATGAGCGCAGCCTTGCGCTCGAGCGTGATCGACATCGTGGATCTCCTACGACAGGTTGAAACCCCGCAGGACTGATATGTCCTGTTCGGAAACGACGACCAGCGCCACCGGAACAGACCCGAGGGTGGCGAGATATTGGCCGGGCTTCACACGGGCCCCCATCAGGCGTTTGCCCTGCTTGAGGGCGGCGGCTTCGTGGGGTTCGACTGCCAGGGCCAGGATGTCGTCCAGTCCGGCAGTCAGCGGCAAAAGGGCCTGTTCAGGCGCGGGCCCTTGCACGAGTTCCACGCAATTGTCCAGCGCGAGCGCCTGATCGAGCCGGAACGGGCCGGCTGCAGTCCGCCTGAGAAGCGCCACATGGCCGACCGTTCCGAGCGCGAGCGCGATGTCGCGCGCGAGGCTGCGCACATAGGTGCCCTTGGAGCAGTGCACATCCAACGTCGCCGTTTCGGAGTCGGCCGCTACCAGATCGAGCGAGTGGATCACCAGGTCGCGCTCGGCGAGTTCGGGCGGGGCGCCGGCGCGGGCGAGGGCATAGGCCCGTTCGCCATCGACCTTCAGCGCCGAATAGGCGGGTGGCCGCTGGCGGATGGGGCCGGTGAACTGCGGCAGGATTCGGCGGATTGCGGGTTCGTCGGGCCTGACCGGGCTTGTCGCCACTGCTTCGCCCTCGGCGTCGTCGGTGCTGGTTGCCTTGCCGAAGCGGATTGTGAAGCGATAGGCCTTGGGCCCGTTCAGCAGATGGCCGGTCAGCTTGGTCGCTTCGCCCAGTGCGATCGGCAGCACGCCGGACGCCAGCGGATCGAGCGTTCCGCCGTGCCCGATCTTCACCTTTCCGTGGCCGCCATGGCGCAGGGCCCATTTCAGCTTGCCGACGACCTGCGCGCTGGTGGGGCCGACCGGCTTGTCGACGACGAGCCAGCCGTGAAGGCCTGTCATGCGCGGCTCACTGGCCGCCGGTTCGAACCAGCTTGAGCTCGATGGGCGAGGGCGGCGCCGTTTCGTTCGGCACCTGGTTCTGCGTGTCGGTGATGTAGAGCAGCTTGCCCTTCGAATCCTCGATCCGGGCCTGCAGAAGCGGGCTTGCCGGCGCGCGGGTGCGGGCGGGATCGAAGCGGATCAGGAAGCTCAACGGCACCTGGTTGCCGGTGGTCGTGATCTGGGTGGAGCCCAGCTCGATGGCAGGCGCGTCCATGCGGGCACCGTCGACCAGCAGAACCTTGGCCCGCGTGCCCGGTGGCAGGGCCATGCGGTCAAGCTTGGTCAGCGTGCCCCAGACCACGCCTGCCACCGGCTCGGCCGGCTTGCGCTGGCAGGTCTGGCGGGCCTGCTTTCCCCGGCGCAGGGTGGCCGTGTCGCCATCGAGATCCACTGCATCGGACCCGCTGACGAAGCGCTTGGGCGTGTAGCCCACCTGCTCCTGCAGCGTGAAGGTCTCGCCGCCGCGGATCCCGCGCAGGATGCCTGCCGGCTCGTCGCGCTCCAGAACCACCAGTTGGCCGTCGCCGCAGATGAAGTCCATCGCGTTGCGCATCGGCAGCAGGGCCATGTCGGCCGGCGGCGGTGGAGGGGCTGCTTCGGCCTGTGGCGGTGTTGCCGGGGTAACGGGGGGCGGGGTCTGCGCGCAGGCGGCGACGCCCGACAGCAGCAGGGCGAGCGCCAGGGCAGGCTTGGTTGCAGACAGGGTCAATGTGCGGCTCCCCAGTTCGGTCCGGTCCCGATTTCCACGCCCAGCGGGATGCTGAGCGCAAGTGCCGGGCCGGCAGCTGATTCCATCACGGTGCGGATGACCTCGGTCGCGCGGGCCACTTCGGCCTCGCTCACCTCGAACACCAGTTCGTCATGGACTTGCAGCAGCATGCGCGTCTCGGTCAAGCCGGCCTGGGCAAGTGCATCGTCCATCCGGATCATGGCGCGCTTGATGATGTCGGCTGCAGTGCCCTGAACGGGGGCATTGATCGCGGCGCGTTCGGCACCGGCCCGTTCGGACTGCACCTTCGAACGGATCATCGGCACATGGATTCGCCGGCCATAGAGGGTGGTGACGAACGCATCCTCGCGAACCGTTGCGATGGTCTCGGCCATGTAGCGGCGGATGCCGGGGTAGCGGTCGAGATAGCGTTCGATGAAGTCGGCGGCCTCCGGCCGGGGAATGCCCAGCCGCTGGGCGAGCCCGAAGGCCGAAATGCCGTAGATGATCGAGAAGTTGATGGTCTTGGCCCGGCCGCGCAGGTCGCGGTCCACCGGTGCATCGGGCGCAAGGCCGAAGATCTGCCGGGCGGTCAGGGCGTGGATGTCCTGGCCTGTGGCATAGGCCTCCTTCAGTTCGGGCACGTCGGCAATGTGCGCCATCAGCCGGAGCTCGATCTGGTTGTAGTCGGCCGAGAGGATCACATTGCCGGGCTCGGCCACGAAGGCGTCGCGGATTCTGCGGCCCATTTCGGTTCGGATCGGGATATTCTGCAGATTGGGATCGGTCGAGGACAGCCGCCCTGTTGAGGCAACCGCCTGCGAGAAGCTGGTGTGCACCCGGCCCGTCTCCGCGTTGATCTGCTGCTGCAGCGCCTCGGTATAGGTGGAGCGGAGCTTGGAGACCTGGCGCCAGTCGAGCAGCTTTCGGGCGAGTTCTGTGCCGGGCAGGTCGAGAGCGGCCAGCCGCTCGAGCTCGGTCACGTCGGTGGAATATTGCCCCGACTTGCCTTTCTTGCCGCCCGGAAGGCCGAGCTTCTCGAAGAGGATCTCGCCGAGCTGCTTGGGGCTGCCGAGCGCGAAGGGCTGGCCGGCAGCAGCATGCACCTCGGCCTCCAGCCGGGCCATCTCGCCGGCAAATTCGGCCGACATTCGGGACAGTTCGACCCGGTCCACCTTGATCCCGCGCCGCTCCATCCGTGCGAGCACCGGCACCAGCGGCCGGTCCGACCCTTCGTAGGTGCGGGTGACCTTGTCGCGCCAGAGCCGGGGCTTCAGCCGCTGCCACAGCCTGAGCGTCACATCCGCATCTTCGGCCGCATAGCGCGTGGCCTGGTCCAGCGGCACTTCGGCGAAGTTCAGCTGCGCCTTGCCGCTGCCGGTGACGTCCTTGTAGGCGATCGGCGTGTGGCCAAGGTGGCGCTCGGAGAGCTCGTCCATTCCGTGGCCATGTTCGCCGGCCGCCAGTGCATAGGAAAGCAGCATGGTGTCGTCGAAGGGCGCCACCTCGATGCCGTGGCGGGCGATCACCACCATGTCGTATTTCAGATTCTGCCCCACCTTCAGCACGCCGGGGTCTTCCAGCAGCGCCTTCAGCGCCGGCAGGGCCTGGTCTGCGGACAGCTGTTCCACCTTCTCGGCCAGAAGCCCACCGCCGCCGCCCTCGTGCGCGAGCGGCACATAGCAGGCCTTGCCCGGCGCGACGGCCAGGCTGAACCCCACCAGCCGCGCGGAACAGGCGTTGAGGCTGGTTGTCTCGGTGTCGAAGGCGACCACGCCCAGCCGCTGGCCTTCCGCGATCCACCAGTCGAGGCGTTCTGGCGTCACGACCGTCTCGTAGCTGTCATGGTCGAACGGCGGATCTTCCGGCGCGTCGGCCTCTTCGACCTTCGGCTTCTGGATGGTGTCTGCGGCTGCCCGGCCGACATCGCCCAGCTTCGAGAGCAGTGTCCGGAAGCCGTGCTTTGCCAGGAAGGCTGCGAGCTTGTCCCGGTCCTCGCGGTTGTCATCGAGCTTCAGGTCGGCCAGCGGCGGCTCCAGCGGCAGGTCGCGCTTGAGTTCGACGAGGATGCGGCTGAGCCTCGCGGCCTCGGCGTGGAGGCCCAGATTTTCGCGCAGCTTGGGCCGCTTGATGGCGTCGAGATTGGCGAGCACACCCTCGACGGTGCCATATTGCTGCACAAGTTCGGCGGCGGTCTTGGGGCCGATGCCGGGCACGCCTGGCACATTGTCGACGCTGTCGCCCATCAGGGCCAGCACTTCGGCGAGGCTGCCGGGTGGAACGCCCCATTTCTCGAGAACTTCGGCTTCGGCGAAGCGCTTGTTCTGCATGGTGTCGAGCAGGGTAAGGCCCGGGCGGATCAGTTGCATCAGGTCCTTGTCGGAGCTGATGATGGTGACGGTCATGCCGGCGGCCATTGCGGCCTCGGCGTAGCTGGCGATCAGGTCGTCGGCCTCGAACATCGGCTTTTCGATGCAGGGCACGCCGAGTGCCGCGACCGCATGGCGGATCAGCGGGAACTGCGGCACCAGATCCTCGGGAGGGTCGGGCCGGTTGGCCTTGTAGTCGGGGTAGAGTTCGTTGCGGAAGCTCTGCTTGCCGGCATCGAGGATGACCGCGAGATAGTCGTCCTCGGGGGATTTGCGCGCAGCCTCGATCAGGTTCCACAGCATTGCGGTGAAGCCGAACACGGCGCCGACCGGTGTTCCTTCG
This sequence comes from Sandaracinobacter sp., assembly GCA_041749355.1. Taxonomy (GTDB): domain Bacteria; phylum Pseudomonadota; class Alphaproteobacteria; order Sphingomonadales; family Sphingomonadaceae; genus Sandaracinobacteroides. Next base: position 7,070 of record JBGTBK010000390.1, read on the forward strand.
GGGTCGGTGAGGGGCGGCAGGCGGTGATAGGCGCGGAAGATGAAGCCCGAGCCATCGATGAGGGTGAGGTGCGGAGCGGGCATGCGCGCCTGTTAGCGCAGCCTTTCGCGCGCGCCCAGCCCCGGCAGTACTGGCTGCTCCTTGCGGGCCAGCTTGACTTCGCGGGAAAGCAGGCGGAATCTGTTAACAAAAGAAATGGGTCAGGCAGAGGGGAGCCGGCCTTTGAACGAGGGCAAGACGGAAGCAAGCCAGCCGCGCAATCTGCCGGCCTGGATGCGGGTGACAGCGCTGCTCCTGCTCGTGATCGCGGGCGGGCTGGCGGTGTGGCTCTATGCCAGCGACAGCAGCCGGACGCGCTCCGGCGACATGGCCTCTGTGCGCGAGGTCTCGATCGTTGCCAGCAATTTCCGCAGCTGGCCCGAGACCGCGCATCAGATTGCTCGCACAAACCTCTATCACCCCAGCGTCGACGGCACCGTTGGGCTCTATCATCCCGAGATTGGCCGCTTTTCGGTCACCTATTCGACGCAGGCGCCGGAGCCGCCGGCTACGCCGGGCAAACAGAATGGGCCTCGCAAACAGGAGGGCGCGGGCGAAGGCGGGGAGGCGGGCGGCAAGGGCGCGCCGACATGCGTTCCTTCGCCGACGAGCCGCTGCATCGACATCGTCGACGGGCGCATGACAGTTCGGGGCGT
>JBGTBK010000391.1:0-2545 GCA_041749355.1 Sandaracinobacter sp.
GGACGTCGGGCAATGTCTATCCGGCGGCCGGCTTCGTGGACATGGCGCGGCGCGCCGGGGCCGGGACGCTGGAGATGAATCTGGATCCGTCGATGACGAGCGACCGGTTCGACGAGAGCCGGCTGGGGCCGGCCGGTGTGCTGGTGCCCGCGTTCGTGGACGAGCTATTGCGCTGAGGCGTTGGCCTGGGGCTGCGCGTGGGCCTGGGTGCCGCGGGTGAGGACCCGATCGGTTGCGAGGATGGTGTCGATTTCGAGGTCGGGCAGGGTTTCGAGGGTTTCGTAGAGCGGTGCGAAGTCGGTTTCGAGCGTGGTTTTCAGCAGATGCTCGAAGCTGGGGATGGTGAAATATGCCTGCTGGTAATCGTCGATCCGGTAGGTGGTGCGCAGCACGCGGGGCAGATCGAAGCCCAGGCGGTTGGGGCTGTCGCTGTCGAGCGCGAAGCGGCTTTCGCCGTGCGAGGAGACGATGCCTGCGCCGTAGATGCGCAGGCCTTCGGGCGTTTCGATGAGGCCGAATTCGACCGTGTACCAGTAGAGGCGGGCGAGCTTGTGGAGGGCGCCATAGCGGATCGAGCGCAGGCCGCCCTGGCCATAGGCCTGCATGTAATCGGCAAAGACCGGGTTCGCGAGGAGTGGGACGTGGCCGAAGACGTCGTGGAAGACGTCGGGCTCTTCGAGATAATCGATCTGTTCGGGCTTGCGCAGGAAGTTGCCGGCGACGAAGCGGCGGTTGGCGAGATGGTCGAAGAAGACGTCCTCTGGCACCAGGCCGGGGACTGCGACGACCTGCCAGCCGGTGAGCTTCATCAGTTCGTCGGACAGGCGGCGGAAATCGGGGATGCCGCCGCGGTCGAGATCGAGGCGGGCGAGGCCATCCAAGAACTCCGGGGCTGCGCGGTTGGGCAGAAGGGCTGTCTGGCGGGCGTAGAGCCGGTCCCACAGGGCATGTTCGGCGGACGTGTAGCTGTCCCAGCCTTGCGGGATGGTCCAGTCGGCGGCGGCGGCTTCGGGTGGGGCTGTCAGCACAGGGGACATGGTGGGAGTGTAGCAGAGCGGCGCGGGGAGGACTACGCTGTGCCCATGATTCGCACCTTTCTTGCCGCCCTGATGCTGCTTGCAGCGCCCGCTTTTGCGCAGGAGGCCCCTGTTTCGGCGCCCCCGCCGCCGGCTGCGCCTGCCCCGGAGGCGAAAGTCTGGAAGACGCAGGATGTCCGGCTGGAGACGGCTGCAGGATCGATCGTGATTGCGCTTGAGGTGGAGCGGGCGCCGATCACGAGTGCGAATTTCCTGAAGTATGTGGAGCAGAAGAAGTTCGACGGGGCCACCTTCTATCGGGCGCTGACCTTTGCCGGTCGGCCGGACCTGGGGCTGGTGCAGGGGGGCGCGAAATCCGACCCGAAGCGGCTGCTGCCGCCGATTGCGCATGAGCCGACGACGAAGACGGGGCTGAGCCACACGGAGGGCGCGGTTTCGATGGCGCGGGGCGCGGTGGGGAGCGCGCAGGGGGATTTCTTCATCATCATCGGTGGGCTGCCGTCGCTGGATGCGAACCCGTCGGCACCGGGCGACAATGCGGGCTTTGCGGTGTTCGGGCGCGTGACCGAGGGGATGGACGTGGTGAAGAAGATCCTGGCCGCGCCGGTGTCGGCAACGGAAGGCGCGGGCGCGATGAAGGGGCAGATGATCGCGCAGCCGATCCCCATCAAGTCGGCGCGCCGCGCGCAGAAGTGAGCGCTGGCGAAGGGTTTGACCCGGGGGCTGCGTGGGACGGTGAGGCCTTGGTATCAGTGCGGTTCGGGGATGTTTATGCCTCTCGCAGTGGGGCCTTGGCGCAGAGCCGGGCGGTGTTTCTGCAGGGCTGTGGTTTGCCGGACCGATGGGCCAGGCGGCGGTGCTTTACGGTGGCGGAGCTGGGGTTCGGCACGGGGCTGAACATGCTGGCCGTTCTGGAGGCCTGGGCGCGGACGCGGCCGTTGGGCGGGAGGTTGCAGCTTTTCTCGGTGGAGGGGTTTCCGCTGGCGCAAGGCGATGCGGCGCGCGCGCTTGCAGCACATGGGGAATTGGCGGGACTTGCCGAGCGGCTGCTGGCGCAGTGGCCCTCGGGGGCGCGGGGGCTGCACCGGATCGATTTTCCGGAAGCAGGGGCGGTGCTGGACCTGGTTGTCGGCGATGCGTCTGAGGCGGTTGCCGGGTGGCAGGGGCGGGCTGATGCCTGGTTCCTGGATGGGTTCTCGCCGGCGAAGAATCCCGAGATGTGGACGCCGGAGCTGATGGGGCTGGTGGCTGGACGGACGGCGCCTGGGGGGATGGCGGCCAGCTGGACTGTGGCAGGTGTTGTGCGGCGGGGGCTTGCGGCGGCCGGGTTTCAGGTGGAGCGGCTGCCGGGCTTTGGATCGAAGAGGGATCGGATGGCAGCGATCCTGCCCGGAGAGGTGGCAGAGCCGGCGCTTCCGCGGGTGGCGGTGGTGGGGGCTGGCATTGCGGGGGCCTCGCTGGCGTTGGCGTTGCGGGAGCGGGGGGTCGAGGCGCGGGTTTTCGCGGAC
>JBGTBK010000392.1:0-2851 GCA_041749355.1 Sandaracinobacter sp.
GCCCGCGCCGCGCCGGATCGCCCACCCAGCGGGTCAGCAGATGCCCGCCCATGCTGTGCCCAAGCGCGATCCAGCGGGGCCCCGGAAGCGCGTTCAGCGCCCAGCCCGACAGATGGTCGAGATCGGCAAGCCAGGTGTCGAAGCTGTCGATATGGCCCGCGCCGCTGTCGGTCAGCCGGGTCGATCCGCCCTGCCCGCGCCAGTCGAAACTGGCGATGGAAAAGCCGCTGGCCCACAGGCTGCCTATCGCGTCGGCCCATTTCTCGTGGAAATCGGCGCGGCCCGTCAGCAGCAGCAGGTTCGCAACCGGCCGCTCGTGCATCAGCACCAGCGTGCGGATGGAGGCGCCGTCGGGCATCTCCTCGCGCCCGATGATCGCCGAGGGGGGCAGGTGGAAGCGCGGCTCCGGCATCAACCGCCAACCACCCCGGCCGCAATCAGGGCGTCGGCTTCGGCGTCGCTCAGCCCCAGTTCGGCCAGGATCTCGCGGCTGTGCTCGCCCACCTGCGGTGGAGGGCGCCGGTAGCTTGGCGGGGTCGCCGTCAGCGCCAGCGGTTGGGCGACAGTGCGAACCGCACCCATCACGGGATGGGTCTGTTCCACCACCATCCCCCGCGCGGTCGCCTGCGGGCTTTCCAGCGCCTGGCGCACCGTGTTGATCGGCCCGGCCGGCACCTGCGCGGTCGACAGCATCGCCAGCCACTCCTCGGCCGGCTTCGTTTTCAGGATCGCCTGCACCTCAGGCACCAGCTGCGTGCGGTTGGCCGCCCGGGCGGCAGTGGTGGCGGTTGCAGGATCATCCGCCCACTCCGGGCGACCGACGAGCCGCGCGAAGATGCCGAACTGATGGTCGTTCCCAACGGCCAGCGCGATCGGGCGGGTTGCCGTCTCGAAATCCTGATAGGGCACGATCGAGGGGTGCTGGTTGCCCATCCGGCCCGGTTCCACGCCCCCCATCAGCCAGCTGGAGCCCTGGTTCGCGAGCCAGCCCAGCTGCACATCGAACAGCGCCATGTCGATGTGTTGGCCGGCACCCGTGTGATGTTTGTGATGCAAAGCGGCGAGGATCGCGGTCACCGCCATCATGCCGGTCGTGAGGTCCGCGACCGCCACCCCGGCTCGCAGCGGCCTGCCATCGGCCTCTCCGGTGATGTCCATCAGGCCGCCCTCGGCCTGGATCATGAAGTCATAGCCAGCCCGGTGCGCGTCGGGGCTGGAATGGCCGAAACCGGTGATCGAGCACCAGACAAGGCCCGGAAATCGCTGGCGAATGCTGATGTGGTCGAGGCCGAAGCGCGCAAGGTCGCCGGGCTTGTAGTTCTCCACCACCACGTCGGCCCAGGCGAACAGGCGCTGCAGAACGCCACGGCCTTCCTCCTTGTGGAAGTCCAGCGCCAGGCTCCGCTTGTTGCGGTTGGCACTGAAGAAATAGCTGGCATTTCCGCAGCTCCCGTCCGCGCTCGTCGACCAGGGCGGCCCCCAGCTGCGGGTGTCGTCGCCCTTTCCGGGGCGCTCCACCTTGATCACATCGGCGCCCAAATCGCCCAGCATCTGCGCCGCATAGGGCCCTGCCAGCACGCGCGAGAGGTCGAGGACCTTCACACCGTCAAGCGCGCCCGGGGTCATTTCCGGCGCAATGCTGCCTGGGCTGCCGCAAGCCGTGCGATCGGCACCCGCCAGGGCGAGCAGCTCACATAATCAAGGCCTTGCGCCTCGCAGAAGTCGATGGTCGCCGGATCACCGCCATGCTCGCCGCAGATGCCCAACTTCAGGTTCGGGCGAACGGCCTTGCCCCGCTCCGCCGCGATCTGCACCAGTTCGCCAACCCCTTCGGTGTCCAAGCTGACGAACGGATCGCGCGGATAGATGCCGGCGTCCACATACTCGCCAAGGAAGCGCGCCGCATCGTCCCGGCTGATGCCAAGGGTTGTCTGCGTCAGGTCGTTGGTTCCGAAACTGAAAAACTCGGCGCGCGGCGCGATGTCGGCGGCGCGAAGGGCTGCGCGCGGCAGCTCGATCATGGTGCCGACGCTGTAGGGAAGGCTCTGCCCGGCCGCCGCGAACACCTCGCCCGCGACCCGGTCGATCACGGCCTTCACGATCTCCAGCTCGCGCCCTGTGGCAACCAGCGGCACCATGATTTCCGGGTGGATCGCGCCGCCGACCGCCAGCGCCGCCTCGAAGATGGCGCGGGCCTGCATGTCGACGATCTCGGGATAGCTGATCAGCAGGCGGCAGCCGCGATGGCCGAGCATGGGGTTCGATTCGTGCAGCTCGGCCAATCGGCGGCGGACGGCCGCGACCGAAAGCCCTGTCGATTCCGCGACTTCGGCAATCTCGGCTTCGCGCACCGGCAGGAACTCGTGCAGCGGCGGATCGAGCAGCCGGATGGTGACGGGCAGCCCTTCCATGATCCGGAACATCGCCTCGAAGTCGCTGCGCTGGGCCGGCAGCAGCTTTTCGAGCGCCGCCCGGCGGCTGGCCTCGTCGGAACCGAGGATCATCGCGCGCACATGGACGATGCGGTCGGCGCCGAAGAACATATGCTCGGTGCGTGCCAATCCGATGCCTTCCGCGCCGAAGCGGCGGGCGGTGGTGCAATCCTCGGGCGTCTCCGCGTTGGCGCGCACCTTCATGCGCCGGTGCACATCGGCCCAGCCCATCAACCGCGCGAAATCGCCCGACAATTCCGGGTCCACGGTTGCGACCCGGCCCTCCATCACCTCGCCGCTCGCGCCGTCCAGCGTGATGATGGTGCCTTCGGCAAGCTCGCGCTGGCCGATGCGCAGGGTGCGGGCCTCCATGTCGATGGAGATGCCGCCGGCGCCCGAAACGCAGGGGCGGCCCATGC
>JBGTBK010000393.1:0-5503 GCA_041749355.1 Sandaracinobacter sp.
GGGCGGACCACCAGCCGCAGATCGGGCGGAGGCGGGGCAAGGCCGGCCTGCGCCAGGGTCTGGAACCGCCAACCGGCAACGCTGGTAAGAAGCACCCGCCCGGTCGGGTCGCTGACCGCAACCCGAACGCCCGATTGCGCCCATTCGGCTTCCAGCGATTGCAGCTCCACCTTCACCACCACCACGCCCAACGGTGCATCCGGCGGGCCCACGCGGTTGGCGAGGTAGAGGCCCGGCCGGCGGGTGGTGCTTCCCAGCGCAAACTCGGTGGACTCCCCGTGCGCCATGGCATCCAGGAAATAGCGGCGAAACCGATAGTCGTGGCCGACGAAGCTGGCCGGAGTTGCCGCATTGCTGGCAGCCCGCGCCACGCCGTCGGCCGAAATGGCATAGACGGCCGCCTCGTTCATCTGCCGGTTCAGCAGCTGAAGGCGCTGATCCAGCGCCGCGTCCGACCTGCGCTCGGCCAGCACGCGCATGACAGTCGGGTCCATTGCCAGCACCGATGGCACCACCCGGTGACGTGCCACTTCACGGGCCAGCAGGCCGTCGAAAAGATCGGCAGTCCGGCTGGTCCGCAGCCGCAACGCCTGATCGGCCCGCTCGGTCGCAACCGCACCCGCGAACCACAGCAGCCCGGCCGCGGCCGCAAGCGCAGCCACCAGCCAGAAAAGCCGGCGCCACACAGCTGGCTTCGGCAGGCCGGCATCAGGCAGGGGCATGGCTGGCATCAGGCGAAGCTATGCGGATATCTGCACAGCAGGCAAGAAGTTTGTGCGAATATCCGCACAGACATTGACATCCATATCCCGAAAGTCTCGAAAAACCAGACTATTGGCTGAAAATGACATTCCGATTGCCGCGACAGGCCGTTCGCAGGCACCTTAGGTCTGCGGCTGGAGGGCTGCGGGGAGAACGGATGGTCAGCATCGAGAAGGCGCAGGATGCGGCTCCGGGCACAGCTACGGCTGCTGCGCCCGCGCGTGGCCTGTGGCGCTCGCTCTACGTGCAGGTGATTGCGGCCATCGTCGCCGGCGGGCTGATCGGCCATTTCGCCCCCGACACGGCCGTGGCCCTCAAACCGCTGGGCGATGCCTTCATCCGGCTGGTGAAGATGGTGATCAGCCCGGTGATCTTCTTCACGATCGTCACCGGCATTGCCGGCATGCGCAACATCGGCCAGCTCGGCAGCGTCGCCGGCAAGGCCTTTGCCTATTTCTTTGCGGTCTCGACGCTCGCGCTTGTGATCGGGCTGGTGGTCGGCAACGTCGTGCAGCCGGGTGCGGGAATGAATGTCGATCCCGCGAGCCTCGATCGGGGTGCTGTCAGCGGCTATGCCAAGGCCGCCGAAAATGTGAGCCTCGTCGACTTCCTGATCGGGATCATCCCGGAGACGGTCGCAGGTGCCTTTGCCAGCGGCAACCTGCTGCAGGTGCTCTTCTTCTCCATCTTCTTCGGGCTTGCAATCGTCGGCATGGGCGACCGCGCCAAGCCGCTTGTCGACATTCTCGAGCGCACCGGCCAGGCCTTCTTCAACCTCGTCACCCTGTTCATGAAGGCGGCCCCCATCGGCGCCTTCGGGGCTTTTGCCTTCACCATCGGCAAATATGGCCTCTCCAGTATCGCAAACCTCGCCTCGCTGGTCGCCACCTTCTATCTCACCTCGGCGCTGTTCATCCTGATCGTGCTTGGCACGCTGTCGCGGCTGGCCGGCTTCCGGATCACCGATCTGCTGCGCTACCTGAAGGCCGAGCTTCTGCTGGTGCTCGGCACCAGCTCGTCCGAAGCTGCGCTGCCCAGCCTGATGGACAAGATGGAAAAGGCCGGCTGCGCGCGGCCGATCGTCGGCGTGGTCGTCCCCACCGGCTACAGCTTCAATCTGGATGGCACCAACATCTACATGACGCTGGCAACCCTGTTCATCGCCCAGGCGCTAAACATCCATCTGCCGCTCGAACAGCAGTTGCTGCTGCTGTTCGTGGCAATGCTCAGCTCCAAGGGGGCAGCGGGCGTCACCGGCGCCGGGTTCATCACCCTTGCCGCAACCCTGTCGATCGTGCCCGCCGTGCCGGTGGCCGGGCTTGCGCTGATCCTGGGCATCGACCGCTTCATGTCGGAGTGCCGTGCCGTCACCAACTTTGTCGGCAACGCCGTTGCAACCGTGATCGTGGCCCGCTGGGAAGGCGGGCTGGACCAGGACATGCTGAACGCCGCCCTGAAGGGCGAACCCGCCGCAACGCCGGCGCTTCCGCCACTCGAAACCGACCCGGACTAAAAGTCCGCATGAAACAGCAAAAAGGGGAAATGTCATGACCAGAGCATCGAAGGGATTTTCGCTGGGAAGCGCCAGCCTTGCCGCAATCGCCGGCGCACTTCTGCCCGTGGCCGCGTTCGCCCAGGCCGGTCCGCCGGCCCCGCCGGCAACAGCCGCTGCCGACACCGCCCCGATCGAGGAAATCGTCGTCACCGGGTCCAACATCCGCGGCGCGATCGAAAGCGGCGCGCTCGCCGTCTCCGTCCTCAACGCCGATGACCTGGAAAGCTTCGCCGCCAACTCGACAGGAGAGCTGTTCGAATACATCGCCCAAGCCGGCTCGGCCGAGATCAACGGCTCGGCCGACGGCCCCAACGACGCCCGCGGCGATGTCGCGACCGTCAACCTGCGCGGACTCGGCACCGGAAACACCCTCATCCTGCTCAACGGCCGCCGGATCGCTGCGCACGCCGTCAACCAGGACATCGGCTCCACCCCGCGCCAGATCGTCAACGTCAACGCCTTCCCCGCCGCCGGCATCGACCGCGTCGAAGTGCTGCGCGACGGCGCCTCGGCCCTCTATGGCGCGGATGCGACAGCCGGCGTGGTCAACACCATCCTTGATGCCGATTTCGACCGGGTGCGCGCGACCATGCGCTACAGCGGCGTGGAGGGAACCGACCATCGCGAATTTTCGATCGACGGCGCCTTCGGCCTGAAGTTCAACCAGGACCGCACCCGCATCCTGCTGTCGTTCGGCTACACCAACCGCAACGCCCTGTTCGCCAGCGAGCTCGGGCCCCAGTTCAACACGGTCGACAAGCGCGGCTTCCTGGGCGACAGCCCTTTTGCCACCCAGACAACCGACTTCCGCAACACCTCCACCTCCTCGCCGTTCGGCCAGTATCAGGCGGGCTTTGTGAACAGCTCTGGCGTGTTTGCAGGCCGCCGCGTCCGCCAGGGCACACAATCGTTGACCAGCACAACCGGCGTGTTCCACATCCAGCCCTTCGCCTTCCCCGGCACCCGGGCCGAGCTTCCGGCCGGGCCCGAGGGTCGCATCGGCCTCGACGACGGCAATCTCGATGTCGGCCTGCGCTATGATTTCGGCGCCAACCAGCCGAACAATGCGCTGAACGAAGGCGTCAACATCGCCAACGACCCGAACACCGCCAAGGGCCGGCAGCTGCTCAGCGAGATCGACCGGGTCAATGTCTACACCGCGGTCGAGCATGATTTCGACAATGGCATCCAGGCCTTCTCGGAAATCCTCTTCTATGGCGCCACCACCAACAGCAGCCGGGCCGCCCAGCCTCTGGACAGCGGCCTTGCCTTCCTGATCATCCCGCGCACCAACTACTGGAACCCGTTCGGCCCGGTCGGCAGCCCCAACCGGCTGCCCGGCCTGAACACCACCGACGTGCCCGCAGGCGGGGTCGACGTGCTGCTGCAGAACTGGCGGCCGACCGACCTCGGGCCCCGCAACATCAAGACCAACACCGAAACCTACCGCATTCTCGGCGGGCTGAGGGGCGAGTGGGGCAACTGGTCGTGGGAAGGCGCGCTTGCCAACAGCGGCAACTGGACCAGCGACACCGAAGGCAGCCGGCTTTCCAAGACAATGCTTGCAGCCTCGCTCGCCAAGTCGACGCCCGATGCGATCAACCCGTTCGGCGGGCCCAACGCCAACAGCGAAGCGCAGTGGCAGGCCCAGCGGATCTCGACCACCAACATCGGCCAGACCCGCCTGACAACGGCCGACTTCCGGGTGTCGAATGCAGCAGCCTTCGAAGGATGGGCCGCGCCCATCGGCCTTGCCTTCGGGGTCGAGTGGCGGAACGACTATTACAAGGAGGATCGCGACCCGCGCCTCGACGGCACCATCATCTTCGACCCAAGCAACGTCTCGGGCCTCTCGGACGTCGTCGGCGTCAGTCCCACCAAGGACAGCAGCGCCCGCCGCAACGTCTATTCCAGCTTTGCCGAAGCACTGATCCCGCTGTTCCGCGGCGAGGGCACCTTCATCAACGATCTCACCCTGCAGCTTGCAGCACGCGCCGAATATTTCGACGACATCAAGACCGGCACGATCAAGCCCAAGGTGGCACTCAGCTGGTTCCCTGTTCGCGCCCTGAACCTGCGCGCAACCTACGCTGAAGGCTTCCGCGCCCCGAACCTCGTGCAGTTGAATCGCGGTGACGTCTCGCGCCTGAACCTCGGGGTCGAGGATTTCTGGCGCGCCGACGTGACGGGCGATCCGGCCGCAACCGGCAACGCCTATGTGCCCTCGGTCCGCCGCTCCAACCCCGATCTCAAGAACGAGAACACCAAGACCTTCATCCTCGGCGGCACGATGGACTTTGCCAAGGCCTTCCAGAGCCCGACCGTCCGCCGCCTCACCTTCACCTTCGATTACTGGCGCTTCGAACAGCGCGGCGTGATCGGCGCCTTCGGCGACGAGGAAGCACTCGCCCTCGACTTCCTGCTGCGCAAGGAGGGCAGCTTCAACGACAATGTCGTCCGCTCCGACCCGACCGCCGACGACATCGCCGCCTTTGCTGCCTGGAACGCCGCCAACCCGACCGACCAACGCACGGCCGCAGGCTCGGTGCTCTTCATCAACGACCCCTACATCAACCTCGACAAGCAGGTGGCCGACGGCTTCGACTTCGGATTCTTCTCGGAATTCAACACCGGCATCGGCAAGATCCGCCTCGGCGGCGAAGCCACCTACCTGAAGACGCTGGACGTGTTCCGCAACGATCTGCTGACGGCGATTGCCGACAATCCGCAGTTCGGCGGCGCGTTCGATGCCCTGGCCGTCGACCGGGTCGAGCTCGACGGCAACCCGAGATGGCGCCTCACCGGCACCTTCGGCTGGGACATCGGCGACTTCGGCCTTGGCGGCTCGGTGCGCTATGTTTCGGGCTTCGACGACACCAACGCCGACATCACGGTCAACGGCGAGCAGGTCTTCTGGCGCGTCGAGGAGGATATCCGGGTGAACCTGTTCGCCGACTATGAGTTCCGCATCGGCGGAAACGACCGCATCCGGGCCCGCTTCGGGGTCAACAACCTGCTCGACAGGGCCCCGCCGCTCGCCGACGAATCGCTCGGCTTCCGGCCCGACTATCATTCGCTGAAGGGCCGCGAATATTATGTGCAGCTGCGGGGCAGCTTCTGATGCTCCGCACGGCGGCTGCCGGCCTCGCGCTCGTCGGCCTGGCGTCCTGCGCCGGGCCGCAGGGC